>DMXI01000321.1 GCA_003483885.1 Microscillaceae bacterium | reverse complement strand
AGCTACTATTGATTCGCATTATTAGTTATTTAAAGCCAATTTAGTAGTAAGCATTTTGTCACACCGAGCCTGCCGAGGTGTCTACTTGAGGGATTCCTACCAGATGCCTCGGCAAGCTCGGCATGACATTCGAATTGCCATCATCAGGGATATATTTTGAACAAAATATCCAGATTCAAAATGACGAATTTCAGTTTTTGACTATCTCTGTGCTAACCTATCGCATCTCAAAACATCGCCCTCCGCAAATCCACTGTATACGGATAATCTGGATTGACTTCAATGGGTTTGGGTACTTGAATAATCTCCGAAAGTGGGGTGCCTTCGTGGGCTTGTACCGTTTTGGTGGTGTTAATCGCCGTAGTTTGAGGTACAGGTTGGGCATAAGTACCTGGAGTATGGTTATAATCCCAAAACCTGCTTTCCCGACGCGATTCTGCGGCATAACTATTCACGGGGTAGGTGTCATAATTGCGACCTCCTGGGTGCGACACAAAATACGTACATCCTCCAATAGAGCGCCCATTCCAGGTATCAAACACATCGAACACCAACGGTGCATTGACCGATAGTGTAGGGTGCAAAGAAGAAGGAGGAGCCCAAGCCTTGTAGCGAATACCTGCTACATACTCTCCTTGTACTCCTGTAAAGCGGAGAGGAATGTTCATCCCATTACACAAAATAACATACCTTTCGGTATTGATCCCACTTATTTTCAATTCTACCCGTTCAAGCGATGAGTCCACAAAGCGAGAAGTACCCTGATTGCTCATTTCTTCACCTAATACGTGCCAAGGTTCTATGGCGGTGCGCAAGTGCATTGAAATATCTCCTACTTGTACTTTGCCCACCAATGGAAAGCGGAATTCGAAAAACGATTCCAGCCAATCCAACTCAAACGGATAGCCAAAGTCTTTCATTTGAGCCAATACGTCTTTTAGATCTTCCTTGACATAATGATGCAGCAGAAATTTATCATGCAATTCGGTACCCCAGCGTACCAGTTTTTGGCGATAAGGTTTTTGCCAAAACCAACCAATGAGCGAGCGAATGAGGAGCAATTGCACTAAACACATTTGTTTGCTGGGGGGCATGTCAAAGGCGCGTAGTTCCAAAATACCCAAACGACCCGAGGATGAATCTGGTCGATAGAGCTTGTCAATGCAAAACTCGGCACGATGGGTATTGCCCGTAATATCTACCAATAAGTTTCTGAATATGCGGTCGGTGAGCCAATAAGGAACAAAGCCACCATTAGAAGGAATTTGGTCAAAAGCAATTTCCAGTTCATAGAGCATTTCCTGACGACCTTCGTCTACCCGAGGAGCTTGGCTGGTAGGCCCTACAAAAGCACTGGAAAACAGATAAGACAGCCCTGGATGATTCTGCCAAAAGCAAATCAAGCTACGCAGCAAATCGGGGCGCCGCAACAAAGGGCTATTGGAAGGTTGACTACCCCCAATGGTAATGTGATTTCCACCTCCAGTGCCAGTATGGCGACCATCGAGCATAAACTTTTCGGTACTCAAATGGCAGTTTTTGGCGGTCTCAAACAAACGATCGTAATTATCAACTACCTCCTGCCAACTTTTGGCGGGATGAATGTTCACCTCTATTACCCCAGGATCGGGCGATACCATAATTTTCTCCAGACGATAATCACTGGGTGGGTCATAGCCTTCAATTACCACCGGGATTTGTAGTTTTTGGGTGGTAGCCTCTATCGAAGCCAGCAAATCGAGGTAATGCTCCAGGTGGTCGGTTGGAGGCATAAATACACACAACTTGCCATCGCGTACTTCTATACATATGGCCGTTTTGATGGTAAATACTCTAAAGGCGGGTTCGTAGGTGTCTTGCTCTTCCTGAATTTTTTTGACCGGGAAAAATGCTGTTTCTTCTTCCTGATCTTTATTGTAATTATACGTTTTGGGGTTAAGTAATTCATCAGGAATGGTTTCGTCTACGGGCTGTCCGTAACGTTGTTGCACTTTGTCGTGAAACGTTTCCAAGGTGTCTACTTCCTCAAAAGGGCTGCGAGGCGCTGGGTTTTGGCGCTGTGAGGGTACCTGATAAGGCAATGATTCCAGTGGGAGACGTAAACCTAAAGGGGAGTTGCCTGGAGTCAAAAAGAGGTGTTTCCGACGAAACTCCCAGACACAGCTTAACCACCGCTGATTATAATAGTTCCATTGGATCGGAATCACAAAACCCCGAGGATTGTTCAAACCCTGTTGTAATAGTTCGGTAAGCGTTTTACGCTCTAGCGAATCTTTCAGGTTTACATTGAGTGCATCTATATTGGTGGGTAGATTACCTTCTTCCCACAATTGATAATACACATCTTCGTAAGCAGGCTGGGCATTATGAGGATTGATGTTTAAGAACTTGGCCAACTCGGTCATAAACAACTCCGCATGGGTATGGTTATAAGCCTGTTGCTGAGAAAAATTGGCCAAATATTGAGGGTTTTGCCAAAGAGGTAAGCCATCTTTACGCCAGTAAAGCGAATATTGCCAGCGGGGCAGCGGCTCACCTGGATACCACTTGCCTTGCCCGTATTGTACAAAACCTCCCTTGCCGAACACTTCCTTAAGCTTGCCGATCAGGTCGTTGGCCAATTTTCTTTTTTCGGGACCATCAGCTTGGGTGTCCCACTGAGCCGATTCACGTTCGTTGGCCGATACAAAGGTGGGTTCTCCCCCCATAGTAAGCCTTACATCGTGTGCTTGCAAATCAGCTTCTACCTGATTTCCCAGTTTCAAAATCTCCTGCCATTGTTGGTCACTATAAGGTTTGGTTACCCTGGGATCTTCGTGAATGCGTTTTACCTCATTGGAATAATCAAAAGTAACCTCACAAGGCTCGGTAAAACCAGTAATAGGCGCAGCACTTACTGGATCGGGTGTGCAAGAAAGCGGAATGTGACCTTCGCCTGCAAACAGGCCCGAAGTAGCATCTAAGCCTACCCAACCCGCTCCTGGCAAGTATACCTCAGCCCAAGCGTGTAGGTCAGTAAAGTCTTGTTTGGGACCCGAAGGCCCTTCTACTGATTTTTGATCGGCCTTGAGTTGTATCAAATAACCCGATACAAAACGGGCTGCTAAACCACAATGACGAAGTACCTGGATGAGTACCCAGGCCGAGTCGCGACAAGAACCCAAAGCTTTTTCCAGGGTTTCTTCACAGCTTTGAATACCAGGTTCCAGGCGAATGGTATAATCTATATGTTCTCGCAAAGTACGATTGACATTGACCAAAAAATCGATGGTACGGTCATTCTTGAATGGCTCAACTTTTTTCAGGTATTTTTTGAGTAAAGGTCCTTCTTCTTTGATCTCAAAATAAGGAGCTAGCTCTTTTTGGGTTTGGGGATCATATTCAAACGGAAATTGTTCTACGACATCTTCCAAAAAAAAGTCAAAAGGATTGATCACCACCATATCCGCGATTACTTCTACATCTACCACAAACTCTTTGATTTTTTCTGGGAAAACCACTCTGGCCATATAATTACCAAAGGGGTCTTGCTGCCAATTGATAAAGTGTTCTTTAGGAGAAATATTCAACGAATAAGCCAGTATAGGAGTACGGCTGTGCACCGCAGGTCTTAAACGTATGATTTGTGGAGATACTTGCACAGAACGATCGTACTTATAGGCAGTATGATGCTGTATTGCGACTTTTATGGCCATTTTGTTTGCGATGGTTTCGGTCTAATATGATAGCCCGAAGATAAAATAAATTATGTGATTAAGTGACAAAACAATATTCTGAAAATGTAAAATCAAGTGAAATAAACTAAAAGCTAATACTTTTTATAAGAAAAATTCAAAACGATATTTTAGGCAAAATAAAATCTCCGCATACTTTTAAGAAATCGTGTTCTTATTATCAATAATTCGCTATATTTTGATTCTCCAATACAACCCCTAAACTACACCTGGATATGACTAAAAATGAGGGCAGTGTTTTTTCAGATTATCATATCTCAAGCAACTTACTAGATGAGGTAATTACTGAAAACGGTCAAGTAAATAAATACTATAGCAGCATCTACAAACACTTCAGTAGTTTGAATCCGGCAGATATGAACTTACTGAATGAATACGCCAAACTATCTTTTCTCAATCAAGGCATTACCTATGCCGTGTATTCGGATAGTAACAAAGGCACCGAAAGAATTTTTCCTTTTGATTTATTTCCGCGCATCATTACCCTCAAACAATGGGAAACCATTGAAAAGGGCGTAAAGCAACGCAACCTGGCGCTGAATGAGTTTATCAAAGATGTATATACCGACCAAAAAATTCTCAAAGACAAAATTGTTCCTGCTGAGCTAATCTTTTCATCTTCAAGCTATTGTGAAGACATGCGCGGTATCAAGCCCGCAGGAGGCATTTACTGTCACATTTGTGGAACCGATATTATCCAGCACAACGATGGCGAGTTTTATGTGCTGGAAGATAATCTGCGTTGTCCTTCGGGAGTGAGCTATGTGTTGTCGAACCGAGTAGCTATGAAACGTACCTTGAGCCATCTTTTCCGCAATAGTCGGGTAAGAACTGTACAAGAATACCCTCCCGAACTCATTTCTATGTTGCAATCGGTAGCTCCCAAAGAAAAAGCCAAACCCACTTGTGTAGTACTTACACCAGGTATTTATAATTCTGCCTATTATGAACATGCCTTTTTGGCCCAGGCCATGGGGATAGAGCTGGTAGAAGGTCGGGACTTATTTGTAGAGAACAATTATGTATACATGAGAACCATCTATGGGCCACGAAAAATCGATGTGATCTATCGCCGTATCGATGATGCATTTTTAGACCCCATGGTATTCAATTCTGAATCATTATTAGGTATTCCAGGGGTGATGTCTGCCTATCGCTCGGGTAATGTCACCTTGGTCAATGCACCAGGTACGGGTATTTCTGATGACAAGGCCATTTATGCCTATGTGCCCGATATCATTCGCTACTACCTCAACGAAGAGCCCATTATCAAAAATGTGCCTACCTATCTCTGTGAAAGAGAAGAAGACAGAAAGTATGTACTGGAACACATTCCCGAATT
Source organism: Microscillaceae bacterium (assembly GCA_003483885.1). GTDB lineage: Bacteria > Bacteroidota > Bacteroidia > Cytophagales > Microscillaceae > Microscilla. Next base: position 10,154 of record DMXI01000321.1, on the reverse strand, counting down.
GGTGATTAAGCCTGTAGACCAATCAGGTGGCTATGGAATCAAAATTGGCAATCGCCTGACCAAAGAAGAAATAGAAGAAATGAAGGTCAAGATTGTGGACAACCCCCGAGAATATGTAGCCCAGCCCATTATGAGCTTAACTGTGCACGCAACTTATATAGAAGACGAAGATGGTTTTGAGCCTCGCCACATTGATTTACGCACTTATACTTTATTAGGTAAAGATAGCTGTTTTGTGTTACAGGGTGGTTTATCGAGGGTAGCGCTCAAAAAAGGGAGCTTGATTGTCAATTCATCGCAAGGAGGTGGGTCAAAAGATACTTGGGTGATTGAAGATCCTGAGTAAATGGCTCTATTGTTTTATTGTTACATTGTTCTATTGTTTCGCGATGCGACACCGATTAAGACGTTTTGGTCGTGCTACTTGTATGGTTTTGTAATGTATTATGTAGCCTAACAACCTGAATGAGAAGACAAACAGTTTAACCATAGAGCAATAAGTGAAGCGTGATCATTCAAATTATAATAATCATTAATTAACCTATTTTTTTTCTTTATCTTAATTGTATTGAAGAAGTTCGCTTTCAATGCTTAAATCTTAAAAAATCATCGTATGCTTTCAAGAGTAGCCAATTCGCTGTACTGGATGGGGAGGTACATCGAAAGAACCGAACACTTGACTCGTTACTTAAATGTGCAATACTTTTCGACTTTAGACGCACCAATGAGTCAAAACAAACCTTTTGTGCTACACTCTATTTTGAACCTGTTTGGGCTTTCCAACGAAGATGAAGAAGAACAAGAGTTGGCTGAAGAAGAAGTGTTGTTCAAAGCTGCTTTAGATCCTGATAATACCTCTTCTATCTTATCGGCCATTACCAGTGGACGAGAAAACGCCCGAGGTATTCGTAGTATTATATCGGGAGAGTTGTGGGAGGCCATCAATAAGTATTATCACTTTGCCAATAAGTATCCAGTAGACATCTACAAAACCCGCGGGTTATACGATTTTTGTATGAATGCGATTCAACATTGTGCGGCCATTCGAGCCAATGTAGATAATACCCTTATCCACGACAATGTGTATGCTATGATATACCTGGGAATTCATCTCGAGCGGGCTGCTCAGATTACCCGAATTTTGAGCAGCAAACTGCATGATATTTATATGATTACCTCCGATCAGAAAAAGCACCCAGTCGCCAACTATCAGTGGACAATTACCCTCAAAGTGCTAGAAGCGTTTGACATGAGCTATCGTTATTTCAAAGCCGCCCCCAATCAACGATCTATTTGTGAGTTTTTGATTATTAATAAAGATTTTCCCCGTTCTATTGCTTTCAACGTGGGCAAACTCAATACCCTGATCCAGCAAATAAGCATCAAGAAAAACCTATTGCCCGAAAGTATCGAGTTTCAGGTGGGGAAGTTGGCCAACTATTACAAATTTTTGAGTTACGAAGAAATAGAAGACGATTTACAAACATTTTTGACCGATACTTTAACGAACATTTATAAAATTCATCAACTCATTGAGAAAGAATATATGCCACCAGAAGAGTAAATTCTTCAATGGATATTGGACAAGTATTTTAACCGTCAATGAGTGTCCTGATTGGACAAATGTATGAGACATTGTCCAGCCAGATAATCATCAAATAATTTAACCACAGAAAGCATAATAGCATTGAAAAAATGAGTAACTTCAGTGCATTATTTAACTATCCTAAGTTTACAATGAAAGAACATCATATCCTTTATAAAATAGCCCTGGACTATGACGAAATGGTTCAGAAGGGCTACTACGAGTTTCTCATCAAGCCGCACCATGATTCATATCAGCGGGTATCTAAGGTAAAAATAGAGCACAGTCTGGAGGGAGAGGTTTTTCTGGGTAAAAACCGCTACGAGCATGTGACCTACCAACTGAGAATCAAGCAAAAATTCCAACATTTTCAGCTTACTTTTAGCGCCATGGTTCAAAAACAAATGCCTGATTATTTTTTCAATATCTTAGAAGCCACCAAAGAATACGCAACCTACCTGCAACATCCTCAAATGCAGATAGAGTTGATGCCTTTTTTGCGCAATACCCAGTTAACCGCTTTACGAAGTGATTTAATTCCCCCCGATTTTTATCGGACGGCCAATGAACCATTATTGATATATCTACAGCGACTCAATAAATTGATACAGAGCCAATTGGAGGTGATTCATAACCAAGCTGAAGGAGCCACTTATGCGCTCAAAGTCCTGCAAACTAAAAAAGCCAATAGTCAGGGACTGAATCATTTGCTCATTGGGTTACTACGTCATCAAAACATTCCGGCGCGTTATGTCAGTGGATACTTGAATACCCAAGAAGCAAATGAACCTAAAATGCATATGTGGGTAGAGGTGTATTTTGCTGCCTTGGGCTGGCTTGGGGTAGACCCATATCGACAAACACTCGAGGATGAGGATTACCTTAAAATTGCCCATGGGAGAGATTATACCGATGTAGAAGCGATCAAAAGTCACCTACAGGGAGCATCGGCTTTGATCAAAAATAACACGAAAAATATTACCCAGGATTTTTATGCAGAATACGGGCAAAAACAGCCACAACAATAAATAATAGTTTTACATTTACTTCATTATGACGTACTGTTTAGGAATTAAAGTAAGATCTGGTTTGGTAGCCATTGCAGATACACGCATCACCTCGGGGGTGGAAACCACCACCTCTCGGAAAATCTCGGTGCACCAACAAGGCAACAATGCCCTTTTTCTTATGACTTCAGGCTTACGCTCCATCCGAGACAAGGCCATGACCTATTTTGAAGAAGTACTCGAGGGTGATAAGTTTCCCTTTGATAAGATGTACAAGGCGCTCAATATTTTTGGGCAACAGTTGCGTCGGGTGGCCAGCGAAGACAAGAGCCATTTGAGTGCCTCAGGGTTGGTGTTTAACCTGTACGCCATTGTGGGTGGGCAGTTAGAAAACGACAAAGAGCACAAGTTGTACTTGTTGTATCCTGAGGGCAACTGGATTGAAATCCTGGAAGGGACTCCTTTTACCATCATTGGTAATTCGGGCTATGGTACGCCCATTTTGAATCGCACCTTACACTATGATGCTGACTTGCGTTATGCGTTTAAAACCGGATTTTTATCTTTTGATTCTACCCGAGTAAGCGCCAATGATGTAGGCTACCCCATTGATGTGGTATTTTATAGAACTGCTACCCGTGAGATCAAAGAACAACGGTTTGATCGAAACGAAACCGGGCAAATCTCGGCAATGTGGGAAACCGAATTGAAAAAAATTATTTCAGAAATGCCTGAAGAATGGATGGATACTTTATTGCAAAAAGTAGATCAAGAAGAGCTGTAGCGTGATCACCTCTCTTTTAAAAATAGGGTACAGATAACATCAAAAAGGTAATACCAACCGTTGTATCTCCAACAACAAACGATTACCTATGATGAAAAAACTTACCCTATTTTTATGGTTGTTGCCTTTTTTGGTGCAAGCCCAAACTTATCAAAATGGATTATTGTTACCGATCAATCCTGAGAAAGTAGCCTCTGCAAATGAATTTACGGTGTATTTGCCCAAAGGAGGGTTTCCAGCCTATGATACTCCCAATGGCCAACGAATTGGCCGAATAGATTTTGCCGCCCATGAAGGGGATGTGTCTTTTATTGGGGCCACCCCTCAAAGTGAAATCACCGCAGCCCCCGAGTATTACAAACAGATTAGCTACAGCAAATCGGTATTGGTTTACAATGCGCAAAAACAAGGTTTTGTGAGGGTAATGGGCAAGTATTGGCTCAAGGCCCGTGACGTACAAGCACGAGGTTTCAAAGTAGACAATTGGCAAAACTTCCTCAATGCTAAAGCGGGTAAATTACTAGGCTATTATGCCAATGACCCTGGATTGAATTTGAGATCGGCCCCAACCATCAAGGGCAAGCGTATCAAAACGCTGAAAGGTGAATTGATGCAAATTACTCCGCTCAATGTGAATCAAGGAATGTGGGCTAAAGTAAGGGTGCGCAAACTCAAACGAACCCCTTGCGAAACCAATCTGTCGGAAAAAGAAAACACTGAATATGTTCTCACTGGGTGGATCAAAATCCTGGATAATGATGGTACCCCCAATGTTTGGTTTTATCCTAAGGGGTGCTAAATTTTAGGGGAACGGTTGTGTACCTGAACTAGCGGAAAATGAATCAATACCGAAAACTGTACGGTTGATTCATCAATATGCTCAAAAGTATACAAAAACTCAAACCCTCGTAGTTTACGAGCAATATCGAGCCAATCCCAGGTATCTTCAGCTTGGGTGGCTTTTCTGCTATCTATGAGCGTGTTCTTATATACATCTTTAAAAGTTTCTTGATCCTTGCTCAACCATTCTTGCACAAGGGCCACGTTTCTTTCAATTTTGGGAGACAAATGAGATGTAATGCGCCAACTCATTCCAAGCGTTACCTGGGTAGGGGTTTCTTCAAGAATTACCCGTGTGTACTCTTCCTCCATCGCCTTTACCAATATCTTTTGGTTAAACTCCACAACCAAAATAGGGATTTGCTGGGCTAGTGCTGGAGATAAGTATTGACGGAGGCCAATTGCTTCTAAATTCCGGATGACATACAAAGTATAATTGGGAAAGACTTCTCCTTCATAAAAAAAGAAGAGTGAGGAATTTCTCTTGGCCAGGGGAGTAGTCAAAAAATGAAACAAATCGGTGTGGTTTACCCAAGTTACTAGCTCATCTTGCATTGCTTGGCTCTCCATCAATTGAAAACCCAACAGGCGATTTTTTTCATCACTGCTCTGAAGCAGAGCGAGTATTTTTTTTACGTCTTTTGACACTGTTTTCATCAAACTTAATCAATATCGAAAATTCAAAAGCCGTTTCTTGCAAAGGATTCCATTGGTATTGAAATTTACTTCTTCGTAACCGAGAGGCCACTTGTATAAATTTTTCTCCTTCAGTAGGAGGAAGTGGCTTTCCCCCACACAAGCGACCGCTTAAATTAGACTTATAGTATTCTTTGAAAGACTGCTTATCTTGCAGGGCTTCTGTTATTTCTTCAAACTTTTTGTTTAAGTAAGTGTGTTGTGCCTGATCTACTATCCAACTCAGCCCCAGGTTAAAATTCATGTCATTGCCTTCACAGACCATTTTAGAGTAGGTTTCATACGAGGCTTTAGGTTTGATAATGGGTATAAAATCTTGAACGGTAAGTGCAATCTTGGCTTTTAGGCGATCCGAAATGTTGCTTTTGACCAGCAAGGTATCTATTGACGAAGTCAGGTAACCTAAGGTGTGGGGATCTATCACATTTTGATAGTAGAAAAAATGATCGGGAATAGTATCAAACAACTCAAAAGCCGAGTTTTGGCAAATGAGCTCGGCAATGACTGGCCGTAAATGTAAGCTTTCCATCAACTGAAAACCCAGCAAGCAGCTTTTTGGGTCGTTGCTTTTCAAAAGATTGAGTATTTTTTGCGCTTCAGTCATTTGGGAGGTCAATCTGGAGTTTGAGCGAAAAAGTATAATTACGCATATTTAGGGGCGTAAACTGATAGGCAGAAGTATTATTTTTGAAATAATGTGCCAATAGTTTCCAACGACGATCTGGGTCTGGCGGATCATTTATTTTTCGGTGAATGAGTGGTTGAATCTTGCCCTGTTGGTGATTGATTTGGGCAACTTTCTCGAGACCAACCTCCCAAAAGCTTTTTTGAGCATCGTCTACTACCCAGCTAAAATGAGTTGTGATCTGAGAAGTACTATAGATCAATTTGATGGTATGCTTTGGCTTCGAGTCAAATTGAGCCAGATCGCCTAAAATTAATACAAATTGATTGAAAAGTTTTCGAAGCGTGTTTTTGTTAGGAGCGAGCGGTTCTATTACTTGCTCCAAATCGGCTAATAATGCCTTGAGTGTTTCTTTATTATTTAAAGTTACTTTGCTTTGAAAGGTAAATGTTTCGGTAGATTCATCAATATATTCAAACAACGTATATTCGCTTGATATTTCACCGATTTCTCGCCTTAAAGAGCGATTCATTAATTCAAAAGCCTCCACACGATTTTTTTCTTTGCTACTTTTGAGCATCTCCAATATTTCAGCTTTCAAACGAGAACTAAGGTTTATATAGAAAGTAAAACAAAAAAGAGATCCTTTATTGGGTTTGAACACATAGTGATAATTGTATTTGTGAAATTCAATCCTATCACCCAGTTGCATCCAATTTTTGAATGGATATTGGCTATTGGGACGAAGAGCATAGTGGGTATCTAGTTCTTGGTCTCTTCCCGATTCAAAGCCCTTCAATGCTTGGATTAAGGCGTCTTTTTCTTCCCCTTTTACTATCCAACTCAAAGCCAAGCTAAAGGTGTTATTTTTATAATCAATGAGCGTTTCGTTGTGGTTTTGATATCCAGGAGAAGGATTTGCAAAATCAATTAGTTTACTCAATGTATCGAAAGCATTAAGGAAGCGACGACTACGAATGGGCTGCTTTTTAAGCTCCCAAAAATAAATAAGCATATATAAAATAAACCCTTTCCCTGTTTCTCCATAAGGGCCTTTAGTGTAAAAAAACGCATCCGCATTTTTTTTCGCATTATCTACCCCAAGAAAATGAAACAAACTTTTGTGGCCTGCTGCCTGAGCTACCTCCTGAAATGCATCGAGGCTTTCCATCAATTGAAAAGCCAGTAAACGATTTCTTTCATCACCGCTTTGGAGTAAAGACAATATATTCTTTGCTTCTTGAGACTTCGTCATATGCCAAAATTTGCAAAAAATGAGATTTTATAATGGTCTGATTTAGAGTAAGCCTGTATTTGGTAACTATGGTAAAGATTAAAAGACCTGAAGTTGTGTGCTACATATTCCCAAGACCTTTGATGTAGAATAAACCGATCTGGTTTTTTGCGCAGGTTGCGGGGAATATATATCTTACTTGGCTTGTTAGCCATTTTTTTTTCTTCTTCAAAAAAATCTAGCAAACGTTCTAAAAATAACTTTTCAGCATTATCTACAATCCATTTAAATGCTAAGCTAACAGCCCCATGCTGATACTTTGCTGAAGTTTCCAGTGAGTTTTTGAAAGAAGGAGCAGGTCTTTCCATAAAATCAGATATAAAGTATACAATGGTATGTAGTATTGCCCGCTGTTTACTAACTGAATAATTTGTATGACTCAAGTTTAATAAGTGTCTTGTCACCACATAGTTGAATCCTAGCCTTTTTTCCTGATACTCACCTTTAGAGTAATGCAACCAGGTACTTTCTTTTGACAGGAGTGTTGTTTCTGGCAAGCGTAATAAGGTTTCCTGATTGAATATATGGTCTATTTCATCTTGTAAATGGAGACTTCTCATTAATTGGAGGCCCAATGAAATGTTTTTCTCATCATTACTCTCTATCAATGCGATCACTTTTTCGGCTTCTGTGCGGTTATTCATATTTTTATGATCATTTATTATTCAACTTATTCCTCAAATTTCAACAGCAACGAAAATTCCTGACAACCCTCTTGGGTAGGAGCAAAGCCATATTGGTATTTTTTCTGGTAAAGCTTACGGGCAATATCGGCCCACATTTGGTCTTTATTTACCTTAAATGCTCGCCCACTAATGAGGCCAGTTGCTTGAATAATTTGACGATGATAACGCTGAAAAGATTCATCCGTACTCAATACCTCATCTACCTTGGCAAATTGGGATTTGAGAACCTGCCCCGCTTGAGGGCTGACAATCCAGCTAAAACCCAAGACAAATCCCATAAAACTACATTCGCATAAAATACGAGAGTGAGCCTCATATCCAGGCTTTACCTCCCTTATAATGTTCATATCTGGGATCACCGTGTAAATTTTGCGCATCAAAGCCGATGAAACCCGGTTTTGAGTCAACATTCGATCAATGTTTCCCATCACGGGGTGCACTGTTTTGTTATTGAGTACCCCCTGATAATAATAAAACCGTTGAGTGAAGTCTTCCAGGGTAGCAGTCTCCAAAAATTGAAAAGCGGTATGCATATTCAGGGCTTGGGCTATAGAGGGGAGCAAGTCTAAACTCTGGATGAGTTCTAGTGCCAATACACGATTTTTTTCATCGTCGTTTTGCCAAAGCTGAAGTACTTTATGGACTTGAGTTTTCATAAGCAGGGGGGCTTCATTATCAGTTTTGAAAACTTATTGTAGTGGTTGAAAGTTTTCAAAACACCCCGACTGAAATTTATTTTTCTGGACAGATAAGCGTATATTAGCAGATTAGATAAAACTAGATTTTGGAGCTTCAAACCTTCATTACAAAAGCAAAACAATCAACCATTCACCATTCATAATTTATCATTCATATATGGGTTCTTTGGCTAAAACGTATTCGCAGGAAAAGCTTCTGGGGCAAATTTATACGCCTACCTTCATCATCGAGAAAATTCTGGATGACATGGATTACCATACCCAAGCCGAAATCTTAGGCAAGCCTTTGCTAGATCCAGCTTGTGGCAATGGACGTTTTTTGATAGAAGCCGCCAAGCGAGTAATTGCCATTTCTCCCAAAAAAGATTTGGTGAAAAACCTTGAGCAACTCTATGGTTGGGATATAGATGAACTAGCCGTGGATGAGTGTATCGAGAATATGGATCACTTGGTCAAGCCCTTGGATATTAAAGTAGATTGGCAGATTAAATGCCTCGATTCTTTGCAATACATTGAGCATCCCTATGAGCCGGGAGGCGAAAAATCAGGCAAACACACTACTAGGTTTGATTTTATTGTGGGCAACCCACCCTACATTCGGGTACAACACCTCGACGAAACCCAACGCAAATACATCCAAACCCATTATTCGTTTTGCAAAAGTGGCTCTACTGATATTTATATGGCCTTTTTTGAGCTTTGCCATAAGCTACTGACCCCTACGGGCGTATGTGGGTTGATTACCCCAAATACCTATTTTTATACCCAAACGGCCAAAGTCATGCGCGATGCTTTTGCCCACCTAAAAAACATCCGCCAAATTACCAACTACGGTAAAATTCAAGTTTTTCAAAATGCGACTACTTACAGTGCCATTACCATCTTTACTAAAAAAATATATTCTCCCCAACATCAGTTTTTCCTTTTCCAACAAGCCATCGACAAAGATGCTTTTCAGGAGCGAGAAGTAGCCATAGAAGAAATACAAGACAAAGCCATCTGGCAATTGTCGGCCACTCGCAAACTGAATAATGAAGGAGTAAAACTAGGCGATATTTGCGAAATCCACACGGGGTTAGCCACCCTGATGGACAAAGCTTATGTGTTTGAAGTAGAACCGCTGGACGACACCTTTGTATGGGCCAATACCAAGCTCAAAGGTCGGGTAAAAATGGAAAAAGCAGTGCTCAAGCCTATCATCAAAGCCTCTACCTTCAAAAAAGGAGATGCCATTACTGAATGCATTTTATTTCCTTATCGGGTAGATACCACCGAAGAAAAAGGGCAAACTGTTAACAAACATGTGATTATTCCTGAAAGGGAACTGGCTGGGAGCTATCCCGAAGCTTTTGCTTATTTGCTTACCATCAAAAGTGAGCTAGACAAGCGTGACAATGGCAAGCCCAATCCAGTGGCTTGGTATGCTTTTGGGCGTAGCCAAGGGTTGGACACCAGCTTTGGCGAAAAGATCATTTTTTCACCTATGAACAAAAAGCCTAACTTTATCCATATCAGTGATCCCAACAGTACCTACTACTCGGGCTATTGTATCAAGTATTCGGGCGATTATCAAAAACTATTGGCACAACTCAATTCTCAGGCAATGGAAGAGTTTATCGAGATTTCGGCCCGGGATTTCCGGGGAGGATGGAAGGCCTACAGCAAAAAAATTCTGCAACAATTTGTAGTAGATGCTGCTAGTTTATAAAAATTACGACCCTACCAAACCTTTTTACCTACAACTTGTTAAAAGTCGAGTTTGTATTAGTAGAGTAATATATCAGTGGGCTACATTATCGGAATAATAGACTATTTCTGGATAAGTCGATGATATTGCTCGAATCGTACTATATTTGTTGGGTTTTAAGCGAAACCTCAATAAATTTGCGTGCCTGGTATTCAGGTACCCAAGAAAAAGGAAATAAAACAGGTTATTTTT
>DMXI01000318.1 GCA_003483885.1 Microscillaceae bacterium | reverse complement strand
GGTCATGGAGTGCCAGGTGCTTTTATGACTATGATCGGAAATACCTTACTGGACAAAATCATTCGGGTATGGCACATTACTAGTCCTGAGGAAATCCTGGAGAGACTACATACAGAAATTCAGATTGTATTGCGTCAAGACGAAACTAACTCGGTCAATGGAATGGATGCGGTCATTATTGCCTTGGAAACAGCCTCTCCTCAGGAAATCAAAGTCACTTTTGCCGGGGCTAAAAATCCTTTGTATTATTTATCTGTTCATGAAGATGAAATTGCAGAAATACCAGGCGCCAGAAAATCTATAGGGGGCATTCAGGATCCCTCCAAACGTTTCAAAAACCACGTGGTCCATTTACCTCCTCAAAGCATGTTGTATCTAGGCTCAGATGGATTACAAGATCAGAATGATCATAGAAGGAAAAAGTTTGGTAAAAAACGTTTGGTACAATTGCTCAATCAAATAGCTCCGCTTCCGTTAGACCAACAAAGGCAAATCATAGAAGCTAACTTAAGCAAGCAAATGCAGGATACCATGCAAAGAGATGATATACTTTGGATTGGATTAAGGTTGCAGGTTTGAAGCTTAGCCTTAGTATACAAACAACAAAAGCTGCTCATCAATTGGGCAGCTTTTGTTGTATAACTTAGAAAATTATTTGTTGCTAGGCTACTTTTTGTCTCCATCCAAGAATTTTAAAAATGGTTTACGAACATCTAACCATAATATTAAGAGAAGCCATAAAGCAAACCCAATATACAAACCTGTTTTAATTCTTTTGGTAACCTTTACACTAGGCTGATTAAACTTAATAAAGCTTTCTACCACTCGTACATTATCTAATACTGCTAAGGTAGTATCTATCTTTAATTCGTCTTCTTTTAGCTTAATAGTTTTGTCGTATAATTGAGTGATGGTACCAGGATCAGTAATCTGAATATTTTGGTTCTCACGAGCAAATACATTTTCTATATTCTTTTTCAAAGAATCTAAATCTTTGATTTCTTTTTGAATTCTCTGCCTCTTCTTCTCCAGAAAGTCTCTTTTAAGGTGGACTTTCTGTTTCAAATATTCATTTTTTCTTAAATAATCTAACAATGCTTTTTCCAGTATTACAAAGTTCTGATTGTTAGTTAAAGCGACCTCTATGGCAAACTTTTGCCCTTTCAATTGAAATATTTCTTTATCCCGTTCTTTAGCACTTTGTTGTTCTTTTTTAGTATTCTTATCTATTTGCCTATTTTCTTGCTCACTCAAATCTTTGTAAACAACCAGTTTATCAACCGCTTTGATAGACACAATAGACTTTGCCACATCGGATTTTATACTCAGAGAACTTACAAGCGCTTTCGTATTTCCTTCATCAGCCAGGTTTTGTAACGAGCCAATCAAGCCTGACAGAATAGAATAATCAGCTACTTTAGTATCTATTAGCATTCTTGTTTTGTAAACTGGCGTAGACACTTGGTGTCTATAATATCCCCAACCTCCTCCAATGGCAAGCAAAACCAACAACACAAGGCCTCTTTTGATCGCAACTTTGATTGCTCTTCTCAAAAAGCTCACAAATTGTTCCCATAAAGCTCGTAAATCTATCTCATCAGATGTCATAATCGCTCGCTTTGATGTTTGGTCAGCATTGTTTGATGGAGTCCCTACACCTTTAGTTCCTTGCTTAACTATTTCTTTGTTAGTTTCGCTATTACTCATTGTTTCGTCTTTTAGAATAAATTCAAGCGCAAAATTAGAAAAAAACTTAAACTTAGTTTCAGAACTTATCTTGACTTTTAATAATAATTAATAAATCCTTCATAATTTAATGTACTTATCACACACTAAAAGTCTTTTCTCGGAAGTCCACCCCTAAGTGTAACAATTCTTCCATGACGGGTTCATAAATATTTTGGTGAGTAGGAATACAAACACCCACTACGTTTATTTTCTTTAACAAAATCAGTTTGGCAGCAATCGCTAAGGGCAGGCCTACCGTCTTGGCCATAGCCGTATGTGCATCATCTCCAGTAACCACCAAGTCTGAATGTATCGTATGGGTTTCTCCTTGCTGCACATATTCAAATTGATGCTGCATTACGATCATATCTTTATCTTCCTCCTCAAGCTTCCACTTTTGCTCTAGCAAATGTTGTAAAATCTTTGCTGGTGAACCTTTTACAGGAATGAGCTCGTCTTCTAAGAGGCCAGTCCAGACAATCTTTTGCAACAAGGGGTCCTCTACAGATTTACCTGTAAAACATGCCAATTTTTCTAACGTAGTTCCAGGTTGATCTTCTGATAAAAAAGATTCAAAAAACTGTCGGTAAGTCATTTGGCTGGTATCAACCTCAAAGTCATCTAGCGTAAGGCCTAAGTTGACCAATATAGCCCACGCTTTACAAAACCCTTCTCTTCTGAGCGTCCCCCTAATCATTGTAGGAATGTTTTCTAACCCATATACCTCCCGGTAAGTCAATGAATCGCGGTTGGCATACGCTTCAAACTTGCCATATCCCTCTATATCTATCAAGTCGTTTCTTTGGAAAAGCTGATGATAAGGAATGTATTTGTATTGACCTTTTTCGATGTATTGCGCTGTTCCGCCAGCTCCTGCTAATACTACATTGCGTGGATTCCAGGTAAACTTATACTTCCAAGGGTTGGTATCATATTCAGGGGCTACTAACCCACCGGTATAAGATCTAAATGAGGTGATTTCGCCTCCCTGTTTCTTGATATTGTCAATGATTTGCATAGCAGACATGTGATCAATCCCAGGATCTAACCCCATTTCATTCAAAAAAATCAAATTTGATTGTGCTACTTCATGCGCTATATCTTTAATTTCATCAGAGAGGTAAGAAGCCGTCAATAGGTGCTTTTTATTGGCTAGGCAATATTTAGCAACCTCCCCATGCAAACTTGCTGGAAGTAATGATATTACCAAGTCAGATTGAGCTATTACTTCATTGGCTTGTTGTTGATTAAATATATCAAATACAAGAGATTTTACCTGGGGATGTCTGGCTAATTTACTATTCAATAAATCAATAGATACATCTGCCACCGTCATTTCCCAATGATAAGTTTGCACGGCTTTTGCCAGATAATCTATCAATGCATCGGCAGACCTCCCCGCTCCAATTACTAAAATATGAGCCATAGAATTTTTGTCGTGGTTAAGCCGCAAAGCTAAGTGAACTTATTGAAAACCAAAATAACCAAAGAGAGGTATTTGTCATTTCATGAAAATGAAGGGTTTTAGATATTTTATCTTTAAATTGAAATCTTAAAAGTAATTTGCCTTTAACAGGATAGTCTTATGAATAGTCAAAACAGGGTTATAAAAAACAGAATCATCCTCTTTTTTGTAGTATTCTCTGTATTCTTTATTGTGTTACAGTTATTGATTGGCCTTTACAACAATAAAATCGAAAACTATAATAGGCTGTACGACGAAATATCAGTAGCCAATAAAAAAATCAGCACGTCTTTGCTTTATGCCCATAATATTAGCCAGCACACAGAAATAGAAACCAACCAACGTCTCCTCAAAGAAAGTATCAATCGCTACCAGATCATGTTTAATTTGGTAAAACAAGGAGGAAAGGTAAAAATAGAGGAAAACCACATCAGCATTCCAGGCAATATTCCTGAATTTGAACCAAACATCAACGAGATAGAGCCATTGTGGAAAGAGTATAGTGAAGCCTCTGTGGTACTGTCTAGCAAAATTACTTTTGACTATAATCAAATAAAGACTAAATCACCTGCTCAATTGGTATTGGATTTTTGGGAAAGACAAAAACAGCGTATCCGTAAAAAAGATTCTATCAATAGTGCTGTTATTAGTACACTCATCACTGCTCAAGATACTATCCAAGCCATTGATAAAATAGCACTGGAACTGGCGACTAAATATAAATTAATATTAAAAAATGGCTACTCGATAGATTCCGCATCTTTACGAGCAGTTAAGAAACTTGAATACAATATAGGCCCCTTATCGCTGCAAACTGACAGATTACTCCAAAGCTGCAAACAAGTAATAACCAAGAATCAAAGTCAACTCCAACTCTTTCTTTATGCTACCTGGGCCCTGTTTATGTTGTTTGTAGTAATAGGTTATCTGGCATATAACATACTGATTGCCAAACCACTAAGACAAATTAACGAAAGTACAAGTCTCATTCAGGCAGGGGATTTAAACCAGCGGATACACTATGAAAAAAATAATGAAATAGGTTCTATTGCCCATACTATCAACTTACTAATTGATAAAACCCGAATGGCTACATCTTTTATTAAAAGCATAGAAGAGGGTAATCTGGATGTAGAATTTGAAGCAGAAGAAACCGATACACTTTCGGAGGCTTTGTTGAATATGCGTGGTCGTTTGAATGCAGTAAATATAGAAGAACAGGAACGCGCCTGGGCAAATAAAGGGTTGGCGATGTTTAGTAATATTTTACAAACATATCGTGAAAACACAGAAACGTTGGGGTATGAGATTATCTCCAATATTGTAAAATATATTGGAGCCAATCAAGGGGGGGTTTATTTGGTTAATGACAACGACGAAGATAATATTTTTATAGAGTTACTGGCGAGTTATGCCTTTGGCCGGAGAAAGTTTAAAGCAAAAACAATTGAGGTGCATGAAGGCCTAGTAGGGCAAGCCTACAAAGATGTGGATACCATATATGTGACCGATATCCCACAAAACTACATAGACATCACTTCGGGTATGGGGGGTACTAATCCTCGCAGTATTCTGGTGATTCCACTCAAACTGAACGAAACAGTGTATGGTATTATGGAATTAGCCTCTTTTGATGAAATTCCTAATTACAAAATAGACTTTTTAGAAAAACTGGGAGAAAACATTGCTTCTACACTCTATGCAGTAAAAACAACCGAACAAACGCACAAACTTTTGCTTGAGTCTACCGAGATTACAATGCAGATGCGAGACCAAGAAAAGGAAATGCGGGATAACCTGCTAGAGTTACAAAAAACTCAGCGGGAGATGGAAGAAAACCAAGAGGTATTAACTGCTCAATCTTATGCGATGAATACCACCCTTATTACCCTGGAGATGGATGTTGATCTACGGATTCTTACCGCGAATAATCTCTTTTTGGATACGATGAATTATTCTCTGGAAGAAATTATGCATAAGCAATACCGCATGTTTATAGATACCGAAGATTATGATAGTAAGGACTATCGTGCATTATGGAGTGATCTTAAAAATGGTATTCCACATAAAGGAGAGTTTAAACAAATCGCTAAATACGGAAAGGAGGTCTGGTTGCAAACCACCTTTACTCCGATTAAAAACACCGAAGGACAAACTTATAAAATCCTTAAAATTGCCTTTGATGTAACCACCGATAAAAAACTACGGCTTGACTTCCAGGGTCAGCTTGAGTCGTTCCGTCGCTCAAATGCTACTGTAGAATATGATATGGATGGTCACATTATAGAAGCCAACGAGATTTTCTTACGCTTGATGGAATACAAACGAGATGAAGTTATTGGCCAAAATCATTCAATGCTGGTTACTAACGAGGAAAGGAATTCGGACGGATATCAGGCTTTATGGGATAAACTTATTCAGGGTGAGTTTCATTCAGGTGAATCTCGCAGAGTAACTAAAAACGGTAAAGAAATATGGATTCAGGGAAGTTTTAATCCTATTTTTGACCTCAGTGGAAAGCCTTATAAATTGGTAGAGTTTGCGGTAGATATTACGGATAGAAAAAATGCTGAACGTAAAATCCTTACGACTCAGCGTAAGTTGCAAAACCGAGAAGCTAACTTAAAAGCGGTAATCAACAACACCGAGGAGATGATTTTGACCGTAGATCAAAACTATAAAATAACCCTGCTGAATGACAAAATCCGCTCAGCTTATAACATGCGAAGCATTACCCTTAAAGCAGGTTTAAATATTACGGAAACATTCCCAGAAGATAAATTCAATTATTGGAAGCAGTTCTATGATATGTCGCTGAACGGTGAAAGATCACAGGTAGAGGAAATTTTTAATCACCCCGAAAACAACCAAGACATTTATTGGGAGTTTTCTTTTATTCCGATCAAAAATAAATTAAGAAAGATTACCGGTGTAGCCGTTTTTATCAAAGACATTACCCGACAAAAACAAGATGCTTTTGAAAAAGAAAAGATTGCCATTGATATAGCCTCTATCAAAGAACAAGAAACCGCCAAGGCTCAGGAGGTATTAGAAACTCAACAAAAATCGATTGCCCGGATCATTGAGAAATTTGAAAAAGAAAAATCTGAGCTGCAGGAAGCGCTAAAAGTGAAAGAGCAAGAACTAGCATCACTTAAAAAATAACTAAATAGTTCGCAACCATTTGCCTTGGTCACTTGTTATAAGCATCCGTTTTGCTTTATTATGCATTTTAATCATTGCCTATGAGTCAAAAAGTTAATAAAACATCCGATTTGAATAACTCCCCCAAAAAAAATCTGAAAATCACGATATCTATCGAGGTATACAATAACGCCTCTGAGCTTTCTGCTCCAGACCAACAACTTTTACAAGAAGCAAAAGAAGCCACCCATAGTGCGTATGCCCCTTATTCCCAGTTTTTTGTAGGTTCTGCTATCTTATTGGAAGATGAAACAGTTGTACGTGGAAATAACCAGGAAAACGCAGCTTATCCTTCGGGGATATGTGCCGAAAGGACTGCCATTTATTATACAGGTGCGCAGTACCCCAATACCGCTATCAAAGCCATTGCCGTAGTGGCTCGGCGCGATACTAGCGAGTATTTACCAGCAGCCCCTTGTGGAGCTTGTCGTCAGGCAATGCTCGAATACGAAGAAAAACAAGCAACACCTATCAAGCTAATATTACAAGGCGAAGGCGAAAAAGTATACGTTTTGAATTCAGTATCGGATTTGTTGCCACTTAAATTTGGTAAAGATAATCTGGAGCAGTAACATTTTAAAAGTATTGATAAATTGTACTCTAAAACTAAAAAAGCTTCCTGATCTGAGATCAAAAAGCTTTTTTAGTTTTCACAAGCCTTAACTTAAGCGTCTTTTTCACTTGCCTTTGTCTTGGCAGTTTTTGCCTGGGTTTTCTCTTTTTTAGCAGGTTCTTTTACCTCATCAGCCTTGTCTTCTGTTTTGGCAGCTTTCTTAGCTGTAGCTTTTTTGGCCGCAGGTTTTTTCTTGGCAGTATCCTTTTTCGCTGAGGGTGTTTTCTCTTCAGTTACCTCTGTAGCTTCTTTGTCAGCTTCTTCTTCCTTTTGCTCTTCTTCGTCGTGTACCCCATTGGCTAGTTCTTCCAATGTTTCAGGCGTATATTTTACGATGATGTTATACCAACTCACCAATTTTTTAACATCCGAAACATACACTTTCTCTTCATCATAATCGGGCACAATGTCCTTCAAAAAAGACATTAGCTCACTAGAAGAGGCCTTAGAATCCAGTCCAACATCTAGTTTGTAATCATTGTATATTTTCAAAATTACATCTGCTAAAGGTACTGATCCTTCTTCATCTGTAGTATAAATTGAAACCTCTTTCAATACCGACATTCTACTGGTAGCACCTACTACCACTTTGCGTTTTTTCTCATCCAACGATTCTACAATCACTCCAGAACGAGTAGGCTTTACTACTTTAAAAAGTCCTGGCTTTCCTGAGATGGCAGCAATCTTTTTTAAGTCCATTCTTCTTAATATTTTTTTATAAAATTTGAATAGAAAGTTTTAAGCAGTGGAAAATCACTTTGGATTGTGTTTAAAACAGCCCCAAAAGTAGGTAATTTTTAAACACCATACATAAGCACGTAATAAATTATACGTCTTTACTTGTGCATATTGGCTCATTCCTGCTCTGAACCTCTAAACGTATTAGTAATCAAAAGTCTTGTTTACTTCCCCAATAAAATTTAATATTTCTTTGCATCCGTCCCCGGTTACTGCTGAAGAAACAAAATAAGTGGGCACTTCTTCCCATTGCCTCAATAAAGCTTTACGGTACTTCGCAATAGCTTGTGGCAATTTATTGACAGATAATTTATCGGCTTTGGTAAATACAATCACAAAAGGGACTCCCTTCTCTCCTAACCATTCTAAAAACTCGAGATCGTTTTTTTGGGGCTCATGGCGAGCATCTATCAATACAAACACTCCTTGCAATACCTTGCGCTCGAGAATGTAATCTTCAATCATTTTTCCCCATTTCTTTCGCTCAGTTTTGCTTACTTGAGCATAGCCATACCCTGGTAAATCAACCAAGTGCCAACGATTGTTGATTAGAAAGTGATTGATGGTTTGGGTTTTGCCTGGAGTTTGAGAAATCTTCGCCAAACTTTTACGATTGGTCAATTTATTAATCAAGGAAGATTTCCCCACATTAGAGCGACCGATAAACGCATACTCTGGCTGGTGTGCTGCCGGACATTGGGTATAGTCACTGCTACTTTTTACAAATTCTGCACTTTTTACTTCCATTGATTTGGCATTTAAATACAACGTATCTGCAAAAATACGATTATTTCAGGCAATGCGGATTCATTTCGCAAAATGTTTCTCTATTATATTTATAGAACAACTCTCATTGTAGCCGTTTATTTACCTTGTTTCGAGGCTATTTCATTACTTCCTGATAAACCTTCATAAGGTTATTGGCTATTTCCTGATCGGTAAATTGTTGACGGTGATGCTGCCCCTTCTCAATCATTTTAGTTTGTAAACTACTATCACTCAATACTTTCTGAATCCCCTCTCCTACTGATTCTATGTTGGTTGGGTCTATATAATATGCTGCGTCTCCCCCCGACTCGGGAAAACAGCTACCCTCACTGGTAATCACTGGTGTATCTGAAAATAAGGCTTCTACAATGGGAATTCCAAACCCTTCAAACAATGAGGGGTATATAAAAGCTTTGGCCATTTGATACAAACCTGGTAAATCTGCCAAGGGTACCTGATGTAGAAAGATCACGTTTGTGGTGTCATCCATCAAAGCTTTTACCTCCTCTAAATAAGGAGTGGGCTGCCCTACCACCACCAAAGGAATATCGATGTGATGCTTTTGTAAAGCCTGCACCACTATGCCAATATTTTTGCGAGCCTCTATAGTGCCCACGGATAGTAAGAAATCAGCCGGTAGCTGATACTTTTGTTGTAATTTTGTTTGTGCTTCAACGCTTGCTTTTTGCTGAAAAATGGCGTGACAGCCTTGATAAACTACCTCAATTTTATCAGGGTTGATATCAAAAAAATCGACCAAATCAGCCTTCGTTTGTTCACTCACCGAAATCACTTTATTGGCACTTTCGGCGGCATGGCGAAATTTTCGGGTGTCTATCATCCGGTCGGCTTTTTTGTATAGCTCGGGGTACCGCAAAAAAATCAAATCGTGAATCGTTACTATTGTTTTCCCCTTAAATTTTTCAATGTTTTTGGGCAGTTGATTACTCAAACCGTGAAACAGGTCTATATCATCACGGTTGAGGTCTTTGGCCATCCATAAGCTACGCCAGAGCGATTTCAACTTTCGGTTTGCCCAACCTAGAGGCTCCTGAATGTGGGCATTGGGCATCGTAAAATCAAGTGTATCTTTGGTGGAGGGTGTATACAATACATAGGCATGTTCAGGATAATACTGGGCCAGGAGTTGTAGCATGTTGCGGCTATAATTTCCTAAACCACTTCGATTAAAAAAAGCTCTTTTTGCGTCAAATCCTATCTTCATGTCTATTTTTGCGATTGAATTGAGGGTTTGTAGTTAGGAGTTCGTAGTTTATAGTATTTCTTCAGACCTTCAACTCCCAAGTTAACAACCCTTTCGGATGTTATTTACTATGTTTTCTGAAATATATATTTAAAGGAAGTATTTGGTTGTGAGATAGTTAAAGTAAAAAATCATCACAGTTCAGGTTTAATGTAATCAAACGCTATGAACTACGAACTCCCAACTATAAACTAATTGATTTTAAAATTGGAGATATTCTGT
>DMXI01000392.1 GCA_003483885.1 Microscillaceae bacterium | reverse complement strand
CAGAAGCTCAGATTATTATATAATATAGCCTTTTGAGTTTTGTAATAAAAATGGCTGTTGTGAAATACCATCAAAAGCCCCTCTTACTCTCCCCGAAAGGGAGTAAGAGGGGCTTTTGATGGTATTTCACAACATCCATTTTTATTATGGAACTCAAACAGGTATATTATTCTATCAACTGAGTCTTCTTTAATTTTTGAAACCCCAAAAGGCTGCAAAACGCAGGGAGTTTTTTTTAAAATTCTGAACAGCCTACCTGTCAGGTCTGGAGCTACAACTAAAATACTATTTGGCTTATAGCATATGATGAGACAGCTCCATTGATAAGCAAAATCCAATTATTTAAAAGCTTAAACATCAAACAAAGGGCTGGATTAGCTTAATTTTAAACTTCTTGGAACCAAGGTTTATACAACTGTTTTTATTCTGGCTTCCAGGTAATTTTTATAGAACCCAACTGATCGTTTGGCATCTCTAATACCAGGTGTTTTCCTTTCTCAAATGCCACGATTGGGCTACGCTTTTCGGTGCTTACTTTGGTTACAAATTCGCCCTTGTCCAGTTTCCAGGTACCTGTTTTCACACTTCCTTCTGCGTCGCTTACCTCAAGCTTGTTATCTGCTTTGATGTACAAATACTGGTTCTTGATATTACTCAAAATTCCTTCTTTTTGCTCATCGGCCAAAAATCCCATTTTCTTTTCTACTTCGGCGATGAGTTTTTTGCCATCCATGACGTATTTGCCAACAATGTCTTTAGATGATACCGCTACTTTGTCTTGCGCCTGAAGGCTTACCTGGCCTACCAGCATAAAGAAAAAACAGGCAACGAATGATAATGATTTAAGGTTTTTCATGATTTCTATATTTGTAAAATTATTTTTGACAAATATAATTTCCTCTAAGACTGCTTTTCTAATAATTGTGATCAACCGCAGTGAGTTTGTGATGAACGTTTTTTTCTGAGGGATAACAAGTTTATAGATCAGGTTGCACTTTATTTATCATATGTGAAGCGAAGTAAAGGTAGGCAAGCTATAAACACCCCAAATATCACTGCTGCTGCCAGTAGAAAGGTAGTGGCTCCGAGAGAACTATAAATAAAACCTCCCACAATAAGCCCAATAATACTGGCCAGGCTACCAAAACTATTGGCGATTCCTTGTACATAGCCCTGGTATTGTGGTGGTGGTATCTTTGCCAAAATAGATAAAAACGAGGCCCACATTAAACCATTACCCAATGCAAAAAACAACGTAGCTAAATAAGACAGGTATACATTGCTGGTACTGATAAGGACAAACTGAAAACCCAGGATAAAACTCCCAATTACCACAAGCCGCTCGTCGGACACTCGCTTGGATAAATAGCTCAGCAATGGCCCATTGACCAATACCATTAAACCACCCAAAGTAGAAAAGAACAGACCCAAATCGAGGATGGTCCAATTGAGTCCGGTTTTGCTGACAGCGTGCATCGGAAAGGCAGTATAGAAGATATTAAAACCCAAAAAAATGAGAAAATACAAGGCAAACATATAGGGCATATGTTTTATCTTCAGGATGTCTTTGAGCGTGGCGCTGCTTTCTTCTACTGTGTAGCAATCTTTGTGTTCCTGAGACAACACTTTCTCGAGGCCATCTTGCTGAATGTGTTCGTCCATGGGCTGACACTTAGACTCTGGCAAATATTTATAAATAACCCATACCGCAAGCAGTGAGATTAGTATGGCAGCCATTACTGGAATAATTTCGCCAAACTTAGAAGCTCCTAAAACGCCAGCAAGAATAGGCCCTACAATAAACCCCATATTGGCTGAGGCTGAGAGTTTACCAAAGTTGGCTTTACGGTTGGTTTCATCCGAAATATCGGCCAGGTAAGCATTGGCTACTGATACGTTTCCACCAGTGAGACCATCAAGCGCTCGTGCTACAAAAAGCACCAACAAGGGAATAGTAATGCTGAAGACTCCCAGCGAACTGGTTTCGAATTTGGCCAGTGCCTGAATGGGTATGAGTAGGGCAAAGAGAAAGATGAACCAGGAAAACAAGGTCCCTGCCTGGCTTAATAATAAAATTTTACGTCGTCCGTGTTTGTCTGACCACTTGCCTAAGATAGGAGCGCCAACCAACTGAAAGGCGGGGTACACCGAACCTAGTAACCCATAAATAACGGCATTGCCTCCAAACTTGGTGACTAGAAACACCAAAAACGGAAGGATAATGCTATAACCAAGGGTACCTATAAAATTGACAACTAAAAGGGGAAAAATGGAGGTCGGTTTTTTGGAGGAAACGGTAGTGGTAGACATATTCTTGTTTTAAAAAATCCAAAATAGGCTTACAAATCGTAGGTTATAACAAATTTACATGGATTTATGAGGGGAAAAAATTTTACGGACAGAGGTTGATGCTTTATATAATAATGGCCATCAATTTTAAACTTCTAATGGATACATTTTGCCTGAAAGCGCTGGTTTGTCTTGTACAGGCTTTTAATTTTTTTGTTTTTTTTAGTAGTTATAATACATAGGCAACACCGAAAATTCGCAAATGTGAGAACTAGTTCTATAATCTATAACAATCTGTCTATCAAGCTTTAAAAATAATATTCTCTTCAAAAGTTTGGGTAATCCAAACATTCTATAAAATTTTTAGTTGTATATTTGAGTTTGTTAAATAGCTGTAAACCTGTTTTAAACCCAACACATTGTTATCTACAAATACAAATATATCAACTAATGAGGAAGAGTTGGTCAAATTGCTCAAGAGCAAAGACAGGCGAGGTTTTGCTATACTCTACGATCGTTATTCTGGAGCCTTGTACGGAGTAATACTTAAAGTGGTGCGAGTGGAGGAAATTGCCCAAGACGTTTTACAAGATAGTTTTGTAAAAATCTGGAAGAAAGTACAACACTACGATTCAACAAAAGGTACTCTATTTACATGGATACTCAACATTGCCCGAAATACGGCCATTGATAAAACCCGATCGAAAGCCTATAAACAGCAAGTAAATGTGCTGGATATAGACAAGGGATCTGCCATTGCGGCGTCTAATCAAGACAATAAGTCTAAGATAGACTACATAGGGGTAGACAAGGAGGTAGCAAAATTAAAACCGGAGTACCAACAGGTCATCGATTACATTTATTTTAAAGGTTATACCCATTCCGAAGCTGCAGAAGCTTTAGAACTTCCGCTGGGCACCGTAAAAACCCGGGTAAGGATGGCCA
>DMXI01000317.1 GCA_003483885.1 Microscillaceae bacterium | reverse complement strand
TTTTCACCATTGCTAATATCAATTAAAAATGACTCAATCTTTTGTACCCTACCCGGGAATCGCGTACCCCCAGGTAGTATTTGACCCCAGTAATTCTCAATTTACTTTACGAGGGGACTCATTTATGTTGCTAGCCGATGAATTTTATGGGCAACTCAAACAAAAATTACGAACTTTTCTTAAGTCCTCACAGCTGAAACCTCCCATTGCTTGCTACTTTGACCTGGATTATTATGACACAAAATCATTCAAATGCGTTTATAACCTCTTGGCACTATTACAAGAGAGTGGCAAAAAAATAGATGTCCATTGGAAAATTCATTTTCACGATTATGCAAGTCTGGAAACAGCTATTGACCTACAGGGCGATTTTCCAAGATTGAACTTTGTGTTTGATTGAAAATTTGTGCTAAAAAAAGCCTTGTTTGGAGTAAACAAGGCTTTTCGCGAATAGCCATACATATAAAAACTATTATGCAATGGCTACTTAAAAACTCCAGTTAATAAAAGGCAAACTTCGTTTAGCGTTTTCATTCCATAAACCTATTTGAATTCCTTTGTATCTGCTTGATTTGTTAAAAAGACCAACCTGAAGACCTATCATATCTTTACTACGATTGATTATACCCAATTGTATGCCTCTCGTTTTTGCGCCATAATTTGCAAGTCCCAATTGAATACCATTCATACGATAACTCTCATTCCAAAGCGCTACTCCTACTCCATTACTTATCTGTACATAGTTCATCAATAAAGAGGCACTTATACCATTCACTTTAAAGTTGATTTGACCTATTCCTCCTACAGTGATCCCATTTGTCCTACAATGGCAAACAGTGCCAGAAAGAGAAGCACTTATACCATTGATTTTTTCTGAAAAAGGCTGCCTGGTCAGTCTTGAAAATGCATATTCATCTTTGGGAATAGGGCTTTGTGGAATCAATGGCAGAATAATTCCTAGCCCAATTAATTCCACCTTCAAGCCATTGGTATTGGCTTTGCGATCATCTTCTTGGGAAGAACCAATACCTAGTGATATCCCATGAATATTTACATAGTTGTCATGGTAGGTCCACAATGGGAAGTAATTCTTTTTGGATGGCTGGCTGTAAGTAGTCGTAGCCAGGAATAATAATAGCTTAAATACTATGGATACTTTGACTCTTATTTGCTGATACATCAAAACAGGTAAAATAAAACCCTATCCAAAGTGATTGAATAGGGTTTATTGGTTTATGTCCGTTTTTTAGAAAGAATACAATCCATATTGCTTTCCTTGGTAATTTTGAAAATAAATAGTGGTAGGGATGCTTTGGTTGATAAAATGAGGCAAATGTAGCCAATCATGTAATTTGTTTTGAACGGCCGCTCTCCAGTTTTCATTGTCCATTCCAAATCTATACCCACCAAATCTCACGTAGAAAAAGCCTCCCATATGACTATAGGCTCCTTTGCGAGAGTAATACCTTTTCCATTTACGATCTGCCAATATTACACCATAAGGGTTTTCCTCTGGTTGGTAATACTCAATATCTCGATGAATGTAACCTGGCTCTTTAGACATGGCTTCTCTATGGCCAGGATGACCAGTGATAATATTGGCTCCAATGGCATATTCTTTCACACTGATTTCCAAGGCACCAGTACGCCATCTGTCTTCTAAATCTCCAGTTGGGTACTCATCTTCAAACAATATCCCCAGATCTCTAATTTGAAGTCCAATAAGCCCGGTAGTTTGACTGGTTTTCCCAGAGTCAAAGCTGTTTTGACCAAGGCGAACACCAAAATCTTTTCCATTATAACTAGCCATCATAAAGGCATTGGCTGTTCGGTTAAAGCTTCCCTTGTTACCAGTAAGACCAACTTTATCCTTTGTAAATCCACCACTGATCCCTTGGCTCACTGAAAACTCTCCATTGGTAGCTGTAAACCCAACGTTGAAGCCCATACCTATGCCATGCGACCCCGAAAAGAAGGAAGGCCCAAATGAAAAACTATGAAATCTATCTACTGGAACAGGTACTTGTAGATGAGAAGACGCTGCCTGGGCAAAGTTTAATCCAAATGAAACCTTTTTGCCGCCAGTAAAGTAACTCAAAGCTCCATGAATGGCTCCTTCTCCCAATGATAACAAACCATCACGTACACTATTAATTTCTCCTCTTAAAGCATCGGCAGTAAAGTTCACTGCGGCATAGATACCAACCACTGCCAAAAATGCAATCTGACCATCTGGATCAACGGCATTCACTGGGTTATTGCCCATAGCTACATAGGGGGAAGCAAATTGTCCTTTGGGGTCTACTCCAACAAATCTACCCAATACTGGGTCATATTGGCGAGCGTGGAAGTCGTACAGATTCAACTCATGATCGGTTTGCCATTCTTTGCCTTGATAAAGTTCTTTCCCTTCGGGGTTTCCTTTTTTACCAATGCCTACAATGGGCAAACCAAAAGGATAATAGTGCGTTTCCTGCACAATCATTTTGCGTTGGTAGTTTACCTCCATTTCATCAAACCATACATCGGTATTGCTTTCATTGGATACAAATACCTGTAAGGTGCCATTTTGGGGAGCCTCAAACGAAAGCTCTAAGGTTTCCCAATTGTTCAAACTGGCATTGCTAATAGCTTGTTGTCCTTGTGCTACAAACTTGCCATCTCCATCATAAAAAATATAGCGTAGCGATGCCATAGGCAAAGTGTTGGTATTGCTTGGGTTAGGGTTGATCCCAAGTCCAAGGTTTAAAGTTAATGGGTTGTTATTGTTACCCGCTTCGCCCGCGTTGTTTACACCGTTGGCTCCAAGGTTGGTTACATATAAATTTAACCCAGTTCCTCCATCGTTACTGCTTGAACTTTGTATATGTTTGGCATATACCTTGGCTGTGACCACATCACCCTTGCCCAATTTAAGGCTATTCCAAGGACCTAAAGGATGTGTTGCATTCAGTTTAGCTGAATGAGTACTCTGGGGATTTGCCGTGGTGTTGGCTTGCTCGTTACTTCTCACTGCTTGATTATATTCATAGCCTTGGTTATAATCTTCGGTAGCGTCTTCCAGACTTGCCACATATTTTACTGGCACATTGGAGGCATCCGAAAAGGCCATTCTTATATTACTCAAATGATCGGTGTAATAATACTCGTACACAAACGCTGCTTGATTGTATCCTAAAACACTTGGATTAATGGCTCTACCTTCTGGTGTAGGGATAAACTGTAGTTCCCCCCCACGGTAAACCATTCCATTGACATAGTCAGTTGATAAGTTTTGAACTTCGCTCCCATCAACATATACTTTTTGTCCCAAACGATTACCCAGTGAATTGTATTTGTACTCAATACGATTGCTGGCATCTCCAAAAATAATTTGTTGAGGTAAGTTAAGCGTATTGTAAATAATACTCGTAATCCCCTTATTCTTATCAGCAATCAAGCTTCCATTCTCGTCATATAAATATTCATCGTGTGCAGTGTTGTTTACATCACCTTGATACACCTGCCCATTTTTAAAATCTTGGGTAGTTTTATTATGATGATTGTCTTCCACAGCTACCAAACGATTATTACGATAAGTATATGTAAGATTATCTATATTACCATAGGTTCGGTCTTGCACATTATCTCCATTTGTGTCAAAATTGACTATCCCCTTGCGTTGCAAAGCCTGAATATTGCCGTTTTTATCATAACTAATACCAGACACAGAGTAGTTGTCCAGCTCATTGGTAGCATCTAAGGTAGCTTTATTAATAGAAGTCCAATTCTGCGAAGAAGTTTTGGCAATATAATCTGCCTGAGTAAGGCGATTGTTTAGATCATAATGAAAGCCATAAGCTCTTTCCTTATTATCTAGTGAACTTTTCCACTTCATTCCTGAAATAATCCCTTCATAGGATTTATTGCTAAACCCATAGTCATAAGATAATTCCATCCCAAATAAGTCATTATCCACCGATTGAGTACTTAAACCCGCATCATTAATTTTAGTTAAAGCACCCTCGATGTTGTAGCTATAGTCCATCGTTTGTAAAGGCTGTCCTCCGCTTTTTCGTCCTACTTTTTTCTGGGTAATTTGCCCCTTAATATTGTAGGCGTACTCAGATATAGTCGTGGGAGTTTGCCCATCAATCGAGTGAGTTACCTTCGCTAATGTATAATTAGGATTGTATTCATTCACTTTTTTGACAGTTTTGCTTATACTCGATGATGGGTTGGTATGACTGATATATTCGGTTAAGATATTTCCAGCAAAATCATACTCAGTAGTCGTACGATCAATGCCATCCAGATGGTTTTGAGCAGCTGATTGCACAACTCTTCCCCGATCATCATAGTAGGACACTGTAGTTAACCATTGGTTAGTACCCAGTACCCGTATTTTTTCTCCAGTAGGTATGCTCGATAAATCCGTATGATTTTGAACAGGGTTATTCACTTCACCATTGGTATATTGAATATACTTTAGGTTGTAGGCTTCAGTATTCACAGTATTAGGATTTCCTTGTAAGAAACCATAATTGCCATAAAACTTAATGACCAATACTTCAATATTATTATTAGGAAAAGTCTGATTCAGGTAAAAATAAGTGTTCACATCGTTGTTTTGCTTTTCGTGAAGTACTGTATTCGCGGCGTCTCCAGTTCGAGTATCTAATTCATTTTGAATGGTTGCCCGAGATTTATCATTGGCATCCGTATAAATACCCGTCATCACTACCTGGTCAAGGGCATTTATTTTAGTAAATATCCACTGCTTATTTTTTTTGTGCTTTGGATTTTGAACTAGAATCAAACGATTCAATTCATCATACACCATAGATACTTTACCATCCAGGCCAGGATCTTTTTTTGCTACCACTCTTCCTTTAGCGTCATAATACTTCCAACTCATAAGGTTTTTGATAGCATCTGTGAAGTTCCAATTCGCTGACTGGTTGAGCAAATCATATGCTTGGGGATAAATCGTAGCCACTTGACGTCCCAATTGATCATACACAAAATAAGTATGCAACCAACCACCGTTATCTACTGAGATTCTTTGCAAGATTGTCTGACCAATGGCATTGGTATATGTCTCGCTGACCTTACCTGATACATTTGTTACTTGTGCCACCATAAGCTCACCAGGAGTGTAGTGCTCTGAGGTGTTATTGATGGTATACTCTTCAGTGGAGGTGTTGTAAACAGCCATTACCCTCTTAATATTGACAGTATTTGTCAACATCTTTTGCGATGTTTTGCGGTTTGCTCCTATTTGATTTTCACCAGCCGCCAAAGTTTCCAGCACTCGCCCCGCAGGAGATGCTTCAAAATTTGTTTGAGTAAATGGATAATCGGTATGAGGAATACCTATTGTAGATTGATAAAACTGAAATTGCTCTCGTTTTCCATCTATACGATATCCTCCATCGTTTACCTGATCTGCCACATAAGGCATATAGGTTTTAACTTGCCTCCCATATTTATCATACTCAATAATTTGTACCAAGTCAAAGCCATTTTGTGCCCCTTGTTTCAAGACTTCCTGAATGTTTCTGCCCAATCCATCAAAGTAGCTCACACTGGTTTGTACCTGGTTTCTGGGTAGATGAGGGATTTGACCTTCAGTCATCCCTGGTAATAGCGGCACATATGTATGGGTAGAGTTAATATGATAAAGCCCTTGCCCCAATAACCCAGTTTCGCGATCAACACCAATACACAAAGGTTGCCCGGCAGTGGCCGTAAAACTATATCCTGGCTGGATAATGACGCATCGTGGATTCGAGTAGTTTTTGGCTATTCCCGATTTACTCGCATCTAATTCCAGACAATTGAACTTTGAATTAGGCAAACCTATTCCTTGTGGGATAGGCTTGGTAGAACCATCAGGGTGATTCTTCTGACCATAGCTTGCTACTATTGTAAATAGCAACGCTAAATTTATTAGAATAAAATGTCTCATTGTTTGATCAAAAAATTAAACTATTGTTCGTTGGTTTGTTCATATGTAGGAGGGTTGGGGCCTAGTGGCTCAAGCATAATTCCACCACTTCCTCCTGATCCACCAGAACCGCCGCCACCACCACTGTTGGTGTTTGCTTCGATAGTCACGTTGCTGGTCACCCTTGCAACAATAACACCTGTATTTTTATTCACTATTGAGAGCTTGATAGGGTATACTTCGGTAATGGTACATTGCGAAAAAGTATGTAATTGAGCTGCCGTAGTATCAGTATATGAAATGCCTTCAATTTCCCAGTGATATTCAAAACTTCCATTAGACGCTAAGTTTCCAGAACTAGCCGTAAAGCGATGAATGCAAGCAGAAGGGTTTGCCGTGGAATGAGTTATTCTAAGGTTTCCATTTGCTCCCTGAGAATATATTCTATGAGATTTGGTTGAAATTACCCGATCATTAGCATCTTTTATCTGTAGAGTAACATTATAATGCAAATTTATATTTACATAACTATGGGTTACCTCTGGGTTCGTAGTCACCAAGGTACTTCCGTCCCCAAAGCTCCAATGATACGAATAGCCTAAGGTGCTAATATCGCCTGGAATGCCAGTATTAAATCTTGTAGTAAAATCACTGATTTGGGTATAAGTAAAGTCATCGTCGGTATGGTAGGCATACTGATGCATTTTTACAATGTTATGCTCGTGATCTTTCACCAACTTCAATCGGTTTTGAGCATCATATTCATAAAAAGTAATGATCCCATTAGGATTGTTGGAACTACTAAGTCCTACACCATTTTTAAAAGTATAGCTCGTCATGTGGGCCTCTTGTGGGTGTAGGCGTAGCTCATCAACATAAATGCCCGCAGGTATATTTACTTGTATTTTACCATTGACAACTGGCGATACCACCCAACGATGCTGAGACCAATTCGCTGAAACCGCCTGAGCATAGGCACCATTGAGGCTGATAGAGCCACTTCCCTTAGCCCATAACGATACAACATAACTACCCGCAACCAACGATGTTTTTTCTAAGGTGATACTGCCACTAGGTTTATACAAAGCTTTTTCACCAGTATATCCCCCAGCTACAATAATTCCTTCGTTAACCAGACAAGACTGTCGCCTGCTTTCACAAATAGATGCTTGTTCACCAGGTGGGTAATTCGAGGAATTCAAACAGTCATAGTACTGCTGATCGCAAGTCTTTAAAAGATTCACTCCAAGTATGCTCCAGTTACCCAATGATCTTTGTTCAAAACTGGTGTAGGCAATCAATTCAGGAGCCGCATTGGTTACTTTTGCAATTGGTCGAGTAGTTTGTTGTTTATCTGTTGAGTATTCTCCCCAAATCACGGAGTTGGATTGCCCCTTGTAGGGGGTGGTTGCATTTACCTTGCCTTCGCTATTATAGTTTACCTCTCTTAAGAAGTTTTTATAATATCGAACATCTTTTTGATATCCAAAGCCTTCATTCGAAGCCGCATAAGCAATTTCTACAATAGGTTGGTTGCTTTCAAATACATAATCCTTGCTGGGTAAAACTAACCCGTTTTGTTCTTTAAACTCGGTGATTTTACCAGCTTGAATATACAAAGCCCCACTACTACTAAACTTCCGCCAGGTGGTTTGCTCTATTATCGAAGTAAGCATATGCTTATTTTGCATAGCATAAATAGCCCAGTTAGGGGTGTCTCCTGTACTTGGAGCAACATTAAACCGATAATCTGCGGCATATTGGGTTCGTGTGATGGTCTGAAAACCACCAGGGTGAGTTACCTTGGTTTCAATGGGCTGTAGGTGGTTGTTGCCATATGTAAACTCGGTTGTTTGGGTCGTTGAAGTTACCGGATTATTATCGGAATAATTTGTTTCGGTAGTACTTCTTAGGCGATAGACCTCTGAAGTGATCGCATATACCCCATAGCGTATGATGTACTCTTTGATAATGGTATTGCCTGGACGGTACACGGTATGAGATGTCAAGGCGTTCATTGGCGTACTTTTATTGCCTGCATACTCAAAAACGTAGGAGGTGTTTTTCAATAGCTTGCCAGCTTGATTATAGATAGAAGTGGCCTTGGGTAATCCTCTTCTCCAATGATAATTATTTGTTGGGGTGTAGGTTACAATTGTATTGTCTCTCCCATAAGCACTTTTATTATCATCCACAAACTTATCCCCATCTTCTTTGTAGTAATAATAGTATTTGAGTGGTTGAACATCGGCATGTCCCAAATCAAGCGCGGTATAAAACTGATTCACAGTTTTACCATTACCCGATTCATAAGTAGTAACCGTACCATAGCCTACAAACGGCTCAGAGCCGTTTTTCCAATAATTCACTGGTTCAGAACTACGCGTATACTTTACATTCGTTGAGCTATTCTGAACAATGTTTCGGGTAGTGATAGACAGATAATTATAAGGAAACACACCATTGAGCACACCACTGGTGGTTGTTCCATTCTTGTACTCATAGTTTATTTCCCGGTTTTTACTCAAGTCCAGCCCATCATAAATGGTCATCTTTTTGATTCTAAGCCCTCCACCTCTTACCTCAGTGCCATTGTTTAAAAACGAATTCAACTCATATTCATACGCCGTATACCCTCCAGTAGGATACTGGATTTTTTCTAACATACAAGCTTTGGCGCGAGATGGGTCCGCTTCACGGTTAGCACCTGTCACCCATACCCCAGTAGGAGTGGTAAACCCCGGGGTAGCACTGTAGTATAAGCGTTGATAGGTGTTATTATTAAAGTATCCCCAATGATCTATTTGGAAAACATCTCTTGGAGGTAACTCCAAACTATTATAAGTAAAGCGATATGGCGGATAACCAATCTCCTGTAAAGCATCCAATTTTAAATGGTTGGCATCAAAATACCCCTTAAAATAAGAGTAGAACATAACAAAGGTTTTCAGGGTGCTCCCCTGGGCATTCTTTTGAGAAATGCTTTGCACATGTTTCCCTCCGTCGATATCGGATCTTGCATTAATAAATGTAAATTCTATGCTTCCTTCGGCAGATTGTATTTTTTTTACTCTTTTGGCCGATTTAATGGTAATGATGTTTTCAATCACTACGTGTGAAGCCGCAGCTACGGTGTTATTTGGACGATACTCGTCGGTGGCGCTTTCCCGATAGTTTTTATAGGTATAATCATTTCCTATATCATACTCAAAGGTGACCTCGGTACCGGCAGGGTTCACAATTCTGGATACATACCAAGATGATGTAAAACTTTCGGTACGTCCATTGACTACTGAGGTAGAGTATTCACTGATTTCCTGAGAGTTGCCCGTCTCTCCAAAATAATATTTGGTACCATCTGGCGCAGTAATTACCCAAAAGTTATGTTGTGATTGATCTCCAATGGCTGGTTCAATCTTAACGTCCTGATAAGGGGTTAGCACTGGGACTCCTTCTGGTGTAAGTACAAAGCTACCCGAAAACTTCCCTACGTTAAAGTAAAACAAGTCGGGTTGGGTATCTATAGCTCCGCTCACAATGTGTTTTACGGTGCCGTTTCCTTGATGCTCGATAAATGTTTTAATTACATTTCCTGCTTTTCCGTTACCACACCACCCATCTGCATTGTCTTCATCGGGCCTTCCACGCATAACCCGGGTAACGGCTCCTCCAGCATTTAAAGTCCAGCCCAAACCCACTGGGCCTGCTACATCTTGTACTCGAATACCTGAGGTCTGGTAATTGATAGATACATCTACTCCTGTGAGGTTACATATGGGTACACCCACATTCGCGGTTCCATTATGCAAGCTTACCGGAGTAATGGCAAACTTGGCCAGGGACATGGCATGGGCAGAGGGAGTAGCCAGATAGTCATTGTAGCTTCCCTGCCCAAAAGAGGAGTATCCTTGCACTCCCAATAAGGCAGTCATACATAATAGCCTTATCCAATTGATATGATCTCTTATCATTGTCTTTTGTTTGATAATTTATGTTTGTTTTTCAGATACACCTCTCAGCCTAAAGGCCATAAAGCTCCCTTTCCAAGGGCATTCCTCGGGTTACCTGAATGAAATAGTAAAGTTTTTTTATTTGTTTTTTTCTAGTTTTTCGATACGCTTCATGAGAAGCCGTACTTGTTGTTTTAAGTCTCGAATGTCTGCATCTTTTTGTTTGATCTTTTTTTCTTGAGCAATGGTGTGAAGGGTAAGCTCTTCTACTTTTTGCAAAAGGGTCATATTAAACTTGCCTAGTTCCAATCCTTCTTTTTCCATCACTCGGGCAGGGGCCACTTCTGGTAGGTGTTTGTTTTGTTGGATAAAGGCGTCTATTTGCTCGAGGGGCATCAAATTATAATCGTTTTGGAATACGATATCTTTACCCGCCTCAATGTGTACTTTTACTTCACGAGCGTTGGCCTTTCCTTTTACCGTGAGGAGTGCATCGGTATCTGGGGTAGTAGTACCAATCCCCACTCTATCGCCGATAATCGTAAATTTAGCGTTGGTACTTGAGAAATTATCCTTGGCAATGAAGAAACCTCCCCCACCAAAACTTCCCATAAACCAATCATCAGTATTGCCATCAAAGGCCAGGTGTTGCCAACCTCCGTTTGCATTATTCTTCAAAGTGAGTGCCGCATTATCCAGGGAATTAACGGTTCC
This sequence comes from Microscillaceae bacterium, assembly GCA_003483885.1. Lineage (GTDB taxonomy): Bacteria > Bacteroidota > Bacteroidia > Cytophagales > Microscillaceae > Microscilla. The sequence continues at coordinate 25,631 of DMXI01000317.1, read as the reverse complement.
AAGACTTACTTTACTTCTAAAATAACTTTGGCCATCTGCTCGTACCCAGAACAGGTCTGAACCACCATTTTGCCCGACATAAAATGGAAATGAATTTGCATCTTCATCTATTTGGGGATACACTGCCAAGGATGGCTTTAAATTTTGATATAAACCGAAGTTATTTAAATTATTAGGACCACCAATTACTAATCCTGCTACCCCACCATTAAAACCTTTAATTTGCACTTTAGCCTCGGGAGTTGAAGTACCAAAGCCTACTTTTCCATCGCCTTGCAGGGTCATGATGGTTCTGTCAGCAGTTAGGATGTTACTCCAGTTATTACTTTGATTCCCTTGATAAGACATTCGAAACTCTGCCCTAGTATAAGGATTGCCATCTCCACCTTGCATTTTACCCAAAAACACTCCCAATGAAAGTGGTTGCTGACCATTGCCATAAACCCCCGCCCGGGAAATTCTGAAAGTTTCTGCCATGGCAATATCATTCGCTTCGGCCATCTTGCCAAAAATAGTGGTGTTCCCATTAGGCAATATTTGAAACCTTTTGTAAGTCTGGGGATATTCGTAAATCTCAAAGGCCTCAGGGGCAACGCCGTAACCTCCGTATTTACCCGCAGTATACAATGTCCAGGTTTTTTGGGTAGAACCACCCATACTTTCCTGAGTAGCAAGCTCTAACCCTGCAAGGGTTTGATTGTTGGTTCCATAGGTACGCTTGATTGTAATATGGCCTGTGCTACCAGTGCCAGGTACTACATTTTGCGCTTGTAGAAGTAAGGTGCTAAACACAGTTAAGCTAAAAATTGTAAAGATTTGTCTGATCATATTCATGAAGTTTTGAATTCAAAGTTTGATAGTTATTAAAATAAAGAGATTGATTACTTATGTCGCTTTTCCAAAGCCTCGAGACGCTTCATCATTTGGAGTATTTGGTTTTGCATTTTGTTGTTATCTTTTTTCAATTGAGTGATTTCTGCATTTTTTTGCTGCTCTGTCCTTTTCAACTGCTTGATCTCTTTTTCTTGAGCAATGGTATGCAAAGTCAACTCTTCCACTTTTTGCAAAAGGGTCATATTGAATTTACCTAGTTCTACCCCTTCTTTTTCCATTACTCGAGCGGGGGCTACTTCAGGTAGGTGTTTGTTTTGTTGGATAAAGGCTTCTACTTGCTCGAGAGGCATCAAATTGTAATCGTTTTGAAATACGATATCTTTACCCGCCTCAATATGCACTTTTACTTCGCGGGCGTTGGCTTTACCTTTTACAGTAAGGAGTGCGTCGGTATCAGGATTTATAGTACCAATGCCTACTTTGCCGTCATGCGTAAAGCTTACAAACTCACCACCATCGAACCCATCTCCTACTCCTGTATATTTTCGCACATCTAATCTTGTAGTATTACTCGCATTTTTGAAAGCTTTGATTTGTACATGAGAATAACCTCCAGTCTCGAAATTCATCCCAACGCCGTTCAGGGTCATTCCTCGGGTAGGGTGAAAGGTCATAATCCTGCCGTTGTCAAAACCATCGCCAGTACCTGTATATTTTCGTAAATCTAGTTGTACATGGCCTGTGCCACTCATCACCCCTTTGAACTGCAAGTGACTGTACCCCCCTGCCTGAAAGTTCATACCGGCATCGGCCAAGGTAAGTTTGCCACTCAAGTGGGCTCGGCCATCACCATATAATGAAAAGAATTCACCACCATCAAAACCATCTCCGGTGCCAGTGTATTTTCTAAAAGCCAAACGTGTAAGATTGCCCGCATCGATTTGAGGTTTCATTTGTACATGAGAGTAGCCTCCAGTCTCAAAATTCATCCCTATTCCATTCATAGTTACTCCTCGAGTAGGATGAAAAGTCATAATCCTGCCGTTGTCAAAACCGTTGCCAGTACCCGTATATTTTCGCAGGTCTAACTGTACATGGCCTGTGCCACTCATAATCCCTTTGAACTGGAGATGACTATAGCCATTGTTCTGAAAATTGATCCCGCCACCTAGCGAAAGGTTATTGGGATGGTTTAGCCAAGCATTACTGGCTGTACCAGCACTACTAAGATATTGTGCTTTTACAAGGCCAACATTGATGATAAGAATCAGAAGGATCACAAAAGGTTGTCTGATCATTTTCATGATGTTTTGAGTTAAAAGTTTGATGATTATGAAAATTGAGTATTTGATGCTTTACTTCCGTGTTCTGAGGTGTTTCAGGCTTGTATCGTTGTTTTAATATTTGAGTGCAATGACTCTTTCATCATTTTTTGAGGTGGGTAATAAGGGGGGTGGATAAGTACTTTTAATTTTTGCAAAAGGGCAAGCTTGAATGCCCCTAAAATAGGATTATGTAGATTGATTTGTCTGATCAGTTTCATAAGACTTCGAAGTTTGATATCTATTTGACTTTATCGATAAGTAGGTGCATTCTACAGATATATACAGAAATGAGGGGTAGGCTTTGGACGTTTTTTTATAAAAAACTTTTATTTTTTCACAAATGCTTGATTACCAGTACGATTAATTCGCTTAGCATACTCAGATCATAAAAAAGCCTTGGCTAAATGAATAACCAAGGCTTTTTGATTGAAATTACTTCGTTGAAGTATGAGCTAAAAGCTTACACTAGTTTGAGGATCATTAATTTAGTTTTTGGTATTTAGTTAAAAGTTGTTTATCATAAGGTAGATTTAAATCATCATGCAATTCGTAAAACAAAGCATTATCCTCTACACCAAATACTTCTTTTATTATTCTTGATAGAAGATAAGATCCATACATTAATCTGCCCCCTATATCTACCACATAATAAGTATTAGGTAATTCATCCTGTTTTAAATCTTGTCCTTCCTCTAACATGACTTTCTCTAACAAATTTCGCGTCGCATTATTTAAATAATCAACTGGGATGTAGATTGCTATGCCAAAGCTTATATCCGTAACTGATTCACATAATTCAGGGAAATGAGCCCGATGTAGCAATTGAATTATTAATTTCTTATTATTAAATATATTAAAGATAAATGATTTGGTGCTACTTCTTCCTCCATATACGAAGATAATAGATCTTAGACTATTAATAAGTCCTCTCATCGTTTCACCATTTTTGTATTTGTTATAATAAGGTTTGCTTTTTTTTGATTGGCTTGAGGTAATAACTGAATATGTTTTTTTGTAGTAAATCCACCCCAGAAAAATCCCTAAAGAAAAGGAAAAAAATACCAATAGTATATTACTGATTACAGCAAAGAATATTAACGATGACAGATACAATAGTAGAGATACAACACAAAGGAGAAATGCAATATTTCCCGATTTGTAATAAAAATAGTATAGTGACTTATTAATTTCTTTCATAAATTTAAATATTAAAACTTGAAGTTATGTCGCTGTTTAATGGAAAATGGCTCTTTTGCCTATTAAAATCAAGAAGTTTTGTTAATAAATTATCACTGCATTTTAGAACCGCAAATTATAGAACAATCTTTTCATCTAGCTAAAAAGCTCTTGGTTAATTGACAAAAGAAACCACTTTCACTAAAGCTTTAACAAAAGATCTTTTCTATAGTCCTCCACCTCTCCAAATCATCTGATCTATAATTTTTGCCCAGTGTCTTGGGTTTTTCCAGTTTAAATTAGGGTTATCGCCAATACCTCCGCCAACAATTCTCCCAGAAGGTTTACGTCTAAAAGGCTTCAATTTAATAGCAGTACGAGGGTCTCCACCTACATCCCAAAACCTTTTTGGTTTCTCAACAATCTTTGCATTTGGTCCAAATTTTTTGATACTATGAAAGCCGTTCTTTAATGGTTGAAAAGTACCATCTTTAGACAAAATATAGAATGCTTGTCCTTTTTTGGTACGTACTGCTCCATTTACTACTTGCAAACCATCGATAACATTGTCTCCAATTTTAACGACTTGTTCCCCTTTTCTGGTCCACTTGGCTAACTCTGGACCTTTACCAAGCAAAGGTATAGTAGAAGCAAGAGAAAGTCCAGCTCCAATGTAGTCTCCTTCATAAATTGAAATGCCAGCATTAATAATTTCGGCTGCCTGAGATACTATAGGTATATCAGTTGCCCCAACAATATCAAGTGCTCCTTTAACTACTTTTCTGTCTGATTTACTGAAATTTGAAATGAGGTTTCCAGTACGATTATCACTTCTTGGTCCACGTCCAAACCTACTTCTTTCTTTGCGGATCATTTCATGAGCTTGCCACTCATTATATTCTCTAAACCTTTTTTGTTCAGGCGTTTCTATGGAGTAGAGATAAGCTTTGTTATATATTCCTGCTATTTGATCCTGTGGGTCTGGAATGTGAGAAACCGTTACAGTACCATAGTGACCACCAATGGTCAAAGATTTACCATCTGGGTCAATAAAAATAATCGGGTTGTTCTCTACATAGTTGTAAGGACTCCAGGATTGGTAATCCTCTGCCTTAGGATCAACCGCATTCCATCTACCCAATGCCATATCATACATTCTGGCACCATAGTCGGTCCAATTTAAATCAAAGGCCTGCTCTTTCTCTTTACCATTGTATTGATAGCGATGATTAGGCTGCCCTTGCTTCTCAATGCCTGCCAGGTTCATCCCAAAGGGATAATAGTGGTTTTCTTGTACAATGAGTTGAGGGGTATGCTCTACCACCATGTCATCAAAGTAGACCTCTTGGTCACTTTCGTTGGCCACAAATACCTGTACATATCCTCGCTCAGGCGCGGTATATGTTAACGTTAAATCTTGCCATTGGCCTGCTCCTGGTTTTAAGAATTCTATCTTGAGCGAAGCAGCTACTGGAGTACCATCTTTTTTGAAGAAAACTGATTTTAAATAACCGCTGGGTACTGCGTTATTGGTATTATTGCTTGCTCCATTGGGAGTAATACTTAAGCCCAAACCTACCAAGAAAGGACTATTCTGGGCAGACACTTCACCCGAAGTATTATTTCCATTAGGTTGCCCCAAGTTTTGCAACACTACTCCCAGATTCACCGCTTGGTTGTTGGTAGGGGTTCCATTGTAGTAGCCTTTTACTTTTACCGTTACTACATCCCCCTTACTTACTGCTACATTGCGTAGCATCCCCAATGGCTGGGTAGTAGTCAGTTTGGCTGAATGTTGGCCCGCAATGGTTGGATTGGCTACTCGAATCTTGGTTTCGTCATATTCAAACCCTTGCTGCTTATCAGTAGATACAATCTCTAGATCAGCTTTATACGAAAGCTTTTCCCCTTCCCGGAAAGCCACTCTTAAATTACCTAGATGATCTTTGTAATGGTATTCATACAAAAAGTCAGCTGCATTGCTTCCTAAAATGCTCCCAGGAGCCAATGCCCTACCCTCGGTAGTAGTAATAAACTGAAGGTTTTCATCTTCGTAAACAAAGGCACCCAAATAATCAGTTTTGCTGATTTGACTTCCACCCTCATATACTTTTTTGAAGAGTTTTGCACCAGTAGCATCATAGGTAAATTCTATGCGGCGATTATTACTAAACTCTATGACTTCAGGCAGGTTAAAGAAATTGTATTGGATGGCAACAATCTCTTTATTCTTATCTGCCTGCATGTTCCCATTCTTATCGTAGGTGAAGTCTGGATTACTGACTGAATGAATATGACGATTTCTAAAATCTCCTGCCACCCAAGTATTGGCTGCATCTTCAGCGTCCTGTACCCCTATCAAGCGATTCCCTTGATAGCTATAGGTGAGGTTGTCAATGGTGCCAGAGGTTTGTTTTAAATTTAGATCGCGTTCTAACAAACCTTTGCGGATCAGATTCAGGATGTTACCATTGGCATCGTATTGCAGGCCACTTACCGTGTAGCGATCTAATTCATTATAAGTATCTGGCGTGCTCTTATTGACACTTACCCAATTTTGACTGGCCGTTTTGGCAATAAAGTCCGATTGGGTTAAACGATCGGCTGCGTCGTACTGGTAACCATATGCTCGCTCTTTATTGTCTAAGGCACTCTGCCAACGAACTCCAGTAATCAACCCATCGTAGTTTTTTTGGATAAACCCATGGTCAAAAGACAGTTCCATCCCAAAAATATCATTGTCTATACTTTGGGTACTCAGGGCTGCATCATTGATGTGGGTTAACCAGTTCTGAATATTGTATTGATAATCAATCGTTTGTAGAGGCTGCCCCAAGGCATTGCGCCCTAGTTTTTTGCTAATGTTCCTCCCTAGTTCATCATACGCCATCTCAGAGAGGGTTTTACCCGTTTGCCCATCAATAGATTGGGTTACTTTGGTCAATCTCTGGTCAGTGCTATATTCGTTGATTTTCTTGACTGTATGATTATTGGTACCAGGGTTTACATGTTCTTGATAAGTAGCCAGTACCTTGTCTATGAAGTCATATTCACTGGTCAAGCGATCTATACCACCCAGGTGGTTACGAGTAACAGTTTGGACCACTCGCTCATATTCGTCATAAAACTGTACACTGGTAAGAAAGGTAGAGCTTCCATCCAGTACTTTTATTTTTGAGCCAGTGGGTAAGCCATTCAATCTGGCAAAATAAGTGGCAGGGTTATTAATTTCACCGCCAGTATAATTCTTATAAGCATAATCGTTTACGTCACTCCCTTTTAAAAATAAGTAATCATCGTAGTAGTTGACGGTATACACCTCAAGGCCACCCGTAGGATATACTCGATTTGTATAAAAATGATTGGCTTCAGCAGTGGCATTATTATCCCGATTATCTCTTTCTTCATGAAATATAGTTTGAACATCCAAAATTGCCTGAACCAAGCCCCGCGTTTGATTATTGGTATAAATACCCGTTACTACCGCACGATTTTGAGCATCGTATTTGGTGAATGTCCATTTACCTTCATCGCGTTGCTTGGGAGTACGAGCTAAGACCAAACGATCCAGCGCATCATATACCATCTCAATCTTCCCTTCCATTCCTGGAATTTCTTTGGCAATCACCCGATTCTGTCCATCATAATAATAGAAGAACATCAGGCTTTTTACTTCGCTGGTAAACGACCAGGAAGACAATTGGGTAGATACCGGATTGAGTAGTTTATAAGCTTGAGGAGAAACCACAGCAATCAAGCGATTACGATCATCATAAATGTTGTAGGTTTCCAGGTATTCTTCAGTTTGTCCTGGTTTGTTAGACTGTACTCTTTTGAGCACTTCCAGCCCTTGTCCATTTACATAACTCTCTACTTTATGCCCTGCGATATTGATGCTTTGGCTCCCTAGTAACTGTCCTACTTCATAAAACTCCCCGTTATCGGTAATGGTGTATGTTTCGGTGCTTGAATTATAGCTTACCGTCAGTTTTTTGATACGGTAACTATTGCTAATAATCTTACTCTGTGACTTGCGATCCGCTCCCGTCCAGTTTTCACCAGGCAGCTCCGTAGACAATACTCGGCCAGTAGGGGCCGCTTCGTAGTTGTTGACACTGTAAGGAAAACCCGTATGGGTAATTTGGTTGGCAGTGCGGTAAAACTGGGCCTGTTGATAAATTGCATCTGGGCGATATCCCCCATCGTTTACGTTGTTATCTACATAAGGTAAAAACCCTTTAGGGGTACGCCCCAGTTGGTCATAGTCAATCACCTGAATAACATCATATCCCAAAGAAGATGCTTGCTTGGCTACCGTTTGGATAGGTCGCCCTAAGCCATCTAAATATTGGATAGAAGTATTTACACTGCTACGATCCAGGGTAGGAATTTGGCTTTCGCTGATTCCTGGTACCAAGATATCATGGGTTTTCAGGAGGTTGAGCGTAGTAAAACCTCCAGGAAGTAAACCAGTGCTTCCCTGAATGCTCAGCATTAGCGTTTTGCCAGTCGCTGCGGTAAATTCATACCCAGGCTGTATGGTAATACACTTAAGGTTGGTATAGGTTGCCGCTTTTTGGGATTTATTAAATCCTATCTCCAAACAATTGAGCTGCGAAACAGGCTGATACCCATTCTGAACCGCAGGTTTGGTACTTCCATCAGGATGATTTTTTTGACTCCAGGCAATGGATATATTGCCTAACAATGCCAACATCAATATTGAGAGCCAATATTTAGGCAAATATTTTAATAGTTTCTTCATTGTTAAATCACTTTATAAACGATTGAATTTATTGTATTGGCACTACTGTTAGTACACTCTCGTTGAATACCGTTCCCTCGCGCCAATCTCTGAGTGTAACCTTTACTTTAAAATTACCTGAACTAGTATAAGAGTGTGAAATAAAGTTTTTAGTAGTCCTTTTCACTGTGCCATCTCCAAACTCCCATAAATACTCATACCTGCCAGAGGCTTCCCAGGTATGATTAAGGGTAAAAGTTGCCCCATTATTACCTGTCAAAGTCGTGTTGAAGGTCAGTAAACCATTAGTATTGATTACTTTGGTAAATTGATCTACCTCTTCTCCTGATGAAAGGATTTTGGTAACGGTCACCGTATGAGCGCCAGGAATTGGAGGGAAATTATGTACTATAGATCCATTGTCATTGCCTAGCACATTGTCAAATTCGGTCCCATCATTAAAGCGCCAGTGAATCTTGACGGTATTTTTATCAAAGTTTTCCTGATTACAACTCCATTCGGGGGTGAATTTGTATCGATAGTTTATCCCACTATAATTAGCAACAGTAGATATATCGCTTACTTCGCAAGAGGTTTTATAATAATACTCATACTTTTTGATGATGTTCCGATTTTGATCCTTGATCAATTTCAGACGATTATTAGCATCATATTCATAATACATTACATTGTTTTGCGGCCCATTCACTGATGATATGCCCACGCCATCTTTGTAAGTATATGTTTTCATAAATGCTCCCACTGGGTATAACCTTACTTCATCAATCCTGGTCGCTCCGGTATTGATGGTAATTGAGCCATTTGTACCTAAAGTAAGTTTGGTTTTGTAGTGTTGCCAATGCGCATTGGTAGATTGGCTGGCTCCATTCACGGTTACATTCCCTCCTCCTTTGGCCCAATAGGTAAGGTAATACTCACCTGATTGTATAGGCACTTGATTGTAATTGACATTCATCGTCATCGTTCCTTGGAAGCTTTGCTGTCCTGTAACAAAATCCTGGTTATGAAAAGTACCATAATACAACCACACATTTTCGGTATGGGCAATGCCTATGCCTGAAAAGCTACCCGAAGTGTAAGACTCAAAGCTGGCATAACCTACCTGATCAAAATTGGCATTGGATATTTCGGCAACAGGGCGAGTGGTTTTCCAAACTACCCCATCGCGGTTAACTTCTCCCCAAATGATGGCATTCTTTACCCCTTTGTCTTTATTAAAAGCTACCAAATGTTGGTTATCATCGTAGGAGAAGCTACCTGTTTCCTGATATCTGATATCAGGTTTATAAGTCGAATAATTATTGGTATTAGAAGCATCATACCCTGACTCATTGACTGATGTCGTATGCTCAAAATTGAAGGTTTTGTCAAGGTTCACCACTCCTTGAGCATTGACCTTGTACTCATTGATGGTCCCTTTTTGTAATACCAAAGGATCACTGGCCTTGCTTTTGGCCCATACTGTAGTTTCGATGGGTGCAGCTTTGATGTGGTAGGTACGCATCTCACTTAGTGCCAAAACTGCCGTAGAAGGGTTTTGTTCTCGGCGATCTGAATAATCAAGTGGATACAGCATCTTTTGCATAGTTCGAGAACCATCTGGATGTATGGTTTCTACTTGATTGGGCAGCATGTGTAAGTTAGCACCATTATAAGTATAATTGGTAGTGGTCGTCAAGGCCACTTGGTTATCAGTATAATCGGTATTGGTAGTACTAGTCAAGACAAACTCTTCGGAAAGCAGCTCATATACCCCATAGTTCATGGTAAATATATTAGTAGCATTACTAGACAATACCACTGTACCAGTCAATGCCTTTAAACTCCCTCTCGCTTGGCGAGTGTTAAATGCTTGAGTTTTTCGGTTGCGAATATTCCCAGATTCATCATAGGTTTTCTCTTCCAACAACTGTCCTCTTTGCCAAAAACGGGTACTAGGTGGAGTAAAGGGCGGTTTATCACTGGTTAATGTGGTATGATAATCAGGCTGGACTGTATTGTAGTAATAATGATATTTAGACGCTTTTATATCTGGGCTATCACTAAAGGTTCTATATCTATATACCTTTTTACCATTACCAGTTTGTTTCACTGTTACACTACTATATCCTACAATACTATTCAAGCCATTACTCCAAAAAGTGAGTGGATTTGAATGCCTAATGAAAGTACTGGTAGAACCTGTCAACCCTTGACTATTTCCAGAAATGCTACCAATATAATAATGGTAAGTGTAGGGGTACCAACCATTGAGTACTCCACTCGTTTGATTGCTCCCTTCGGGAATATAGGTATAATGATAGACCTGATCTTTGCTGGTATGTAAACCATCATGAATGGTCATTTTTTTAATTCGAAGTCCTCCACCTAATATTTCTTGTCCATTGCCATCCAAAAAACGATTAGGCTCATATTCATAAGCGGTGTGCCCTCCTGTAGGGTAAGTAATTTTTTTCAAAATACCTGCTTGAATTCGAACTGGGTCTACGCTACGATTGGCTCCCGGGTGGGCTACTCCTGAAGTAGGATTGGTATAAGGTAGAATTGCGCTATACTTTCCATTGTACCGATAGGCATTGTTATTAAAGTACCCCCAATGATCTATTTGGAAACTATTGCGGAAAGGCAGTGCTTGTGTATCATAAGAAAACTTGTAAGGGGGCAAGCCTTCTTCTTGCAATGAAACCAGTTTCAAATGGGTAATAGCAGATACTGGAGACCCTGCTGGCCCATTGATATAGTAAGAATAATGAAAGTTGAAGGTTTTTAGAACCGCACCTGCCTTATTTTTCTTTACTACTTGCTGTATGCTACGAGCTCCAATTAAGTCAAAACGAGTACTGGAGTTAAGGGTAAATGCTATGCTTCCATCTTCGGTAGTAATCTGCGCAATTGTTTTTGTACTTTTTGTTTTGATGATGGTTTCCACTGTTTGATGTCCTTCAAGATTGAGCACTTCATTTCCACCAGCATTTGAAAACACCGTACTTTTCACACTCTCATAATAAGTTTTGTAAGTGACATCATTCCCTACATGGTAAGTAAAAGCAATGCGTTTTTTATTAGGTGTAATAATTTCTGAGAGATACCACGAAGATACATAGGTTTGTGGCTGACTATTAGGCAAACTGGTGCTGATTTCACTTTCTTCAATCGCATTACTGGTTTTACCAAAATAATACTGTGTGCCATTAGCCGTGGTAATGATCCAATAGTTTTGATTGGCTTGGCTACCGATGGCAGGCGCTATTTTAATATCTTGATGAGGAAGCAACATAGGAACACCCTCAGGTGTCAATACAAACTTTCCGCTAGTACCTCCTACATTGAAGTAAAAAATATCAGGCTCGCTATCCATATCACCATTAGATAAATATTGCACATTGCCATTTCCCTGGTCGTTGATAAAGGTAGCCACATCGTTTCCACGCTTGTTGGTACCACACCACCCATTGGTGGCATCATCATCTGGTTTTCCTTTTACAGTTCGAGTAATCGCACCACCCGCATTCAAGGTCCACCCTAAACCTACTGGCCCTGCTACATCCTGTACTTTAATCCCTGAAGTCTGATAATTTAATGATACATTTACACCCGACAGATTGCAAATGGGTACATTCACATTCGCGGTTCCATTGTGTAGATTTACTGGCGTAATGGCAAATTTGGCCAGCGACATTGCATGCGGCGACGGTGTAGCCACATATTGTTGATGAACTTCCGTTTGACCAAACGAGGAGTACCCTTGCACTCCCAACAAGGCCGTCATACATAATAGCCTTATCCACTTGATATGATCTCTTATCATTGTCTTGTGTTTGATAATTTATTTTGTTTTTCGAATGTGTTTTCCAGTCAAAAGCTCACCAAAAGGCCATACAGTTCCTTCCCAAAGGATACCCTTTGATTGCCTGACTAAATCAGTAAAAGTTTTCTTATTTGTTTTTTTCTAGTTTTTCTACGCGCTCCAGAAGCTTGAGCATTTGTTGCTGAAGCGTTTGAATAGAGGCTTCTTTTTGCTGTTTCTCTTTTTCTAATTGTTTGATCTTTTTCTCTTGAGCAATGGTATGTAAGGTCAATTCTTCTACTTTTTGCAAAAGCATCATATTGAATTTACCCAGTTCTAGCCCTTCTTTTTCCATCACTCGGGCAGGAGCCACTTCTGGTAAGTGTTTGTTTTGTTGAATAAAGGCTTCTACTTGCTCGAGCGGCATCAAATTATAGTTGTTTTGGAATACAATGTCCTTACCCGCATCAATGTGTACTTTTACTTCGCGCGCATTGGTTTTACCTTTTACCGTAAATATGGCATCAGTATCAGGGGTTTCAGTACCTATACCTACCTTACCATCCGTAGTAATAATCATACGCGTAGTTTTACCTGTATTATTTTGAAACTTGATGGGATCTGAGATACTGGTGGTTCCAATATTGAAACTACCGCCTGCATAATTGATAAAACCAGCCGAAACGTTGGTTGGATCAACATCATTGCGATAAAAACCAATCTCTCCATCAATGGCCAGAGTCTTATCCGGGTTTTCGGTAGCTTGCCCTCCAATGCCTATATTTCCATTCTGGGTGATAATCATACGGGTGGCTTTCCCTGTGTTATTTTGAAACCTAATGGCATCTGCCATGCTGGTAGTACCTATATTAAAACTATTATTGGCATAATTAATAAAACCTATCGAATAGTTGCTGGTAGGGTTGCCATTATTATCTCTACGAAAGAAGCCAATTTCACCATCAATAGAGAGTGTTTTATCAGGATTGGCGATCGCACCTGAGCCAATACCTATATTGCCATTGATGATTCTTAAACGTTCGTCAGAGGTATTGGTACCACCCACAAATAAACTCAAATAACTTGTAGAAATTAAGTTCATTCCATTGGCTGCTCCAGTATAAAGCACACCCGAACTAGGCTTAAATGCAGTGTGGTTAGGGTCATTATAGTTAGGGTTCATGTATCCCATATAAATATATCGCCCCAGGTTTTTATACCCCGCAAGTACCGAAGCAAGGCCAGTATCATGTTCACTCCATACGCTCAATCTAGCCGATGCAGCGGTTCTTTTAATCAAGAGATCTTCCGCGGATGTGGCGGTACCTATCCCAATTTTTCCGGTACGATAAATATTTCCACTTTCGGTGGTTGTGCCCAGCCATTGTTGGGCTTTAGCAATACTGACACATACCATCATTAATGCAAATACTCCTAGAGTTTGTCTGATCATTTTCATGATATTTTCTTTAAAGTTTGATGATTATTAAAATTAAGAACTTAATTACTTTTGTTGCTTTTCCAGCGCTTCCAGGCGTTTCATCATCTGGATCATTTTCTTCTCCATTTGCTCCATTTTTGCCTCTTTTCGCTGTTTTTCTTTTTTCAACTGCTTAATCTCTTTTTGTTGAGCAATGGTATGTAAGGTCAATTCTTCCACTTTTTGCAAAAGCGTCATATTAAATTTACCCAGTTCTAAGCCTTCTTTTTCCATTACTCGGGCGGGAGCCACTTCGGGGAGGTGTTTATTTTGTTGGATAAAAGCTTCTACTTGCTCGAGAGGCATCAAATTATAATTGTTTTGGAATACGATGTCTTTACCCGCATCAATATGTACTTTCACTTCGCGTGCATTGGCTTTACCTTTTACAGTAAGCAAGGCGTCAGCATCAAGGCTGGTAGTACCAATCCCTACTTTTCCATTGGCATGGATCATCATTCCATGAGAAGCATCAGAGCCACTACCAGTAACTATGTATAAGTTATCCTGGTCTCTATCCATCACAAAACGGGCAACGCCATTACCTCGAGTCAATTTCAAAAGTTCTCCTCTCGTGGCTATGCCACCAAAAGGTTCTCCTATATGTAATTGAGCACTAGGAAAACGCTCACCAATCCCAATTTTACCTTCTTTGTCTATCACCAATCCTCGCTTCTCACTATCCAGTCCAGTCACCATATACAGCTTATTATCATCATTGTCCATCATAAACCGAGCATTCCCACTTCCTCGGGTAAACCTTAAAAACTCTCCACCCGTTCCAGCAAATCCCGGTTCATTGACGTGAAGTCTTGCTTGGGGGCTAGTAATACCCATACCAATATTCCCATTTTCATTGATCATGAGGCCGTGACTAGCATCTGCCCCTTCTCCAGTGATTAAGTAAAATCTATCATACAAATTGTCTACTAAAAAACGAGCTGTTCCATAACCTTGGGAGTCATTTCCCCGGCTAAGCCGTATAAAATCTCCTCCTGCAGCATTGAGTAGGTCTAATTGATAACCAGGCTTGTGGGTACCAATTCCTACGTTTCCGCCTAACACATAAAAATTAGGTTCATAAAGTGCATTTGTTGGTTTGTTAAGATGTAACCCTAGACCTGTGTGGCCAATACTCCCGTCAGGTTTAAAAGTACCACCATATCCTACTCTGGTGATGCTCAAATGATCATCCCAGTTACTTGAATTTAGCAAAAGCTTACCAGTATGAGTCACACTCCCAGTTGATGCTCCACTACTTTTAGTAATACCACTTTGAGCTTGTAAAAAGCCTATTCTTATCACTGTCAATGCTAATACTATGAAAGCATTTCTCGTCATTTGCATGATATTTTATTTAAAGTTTGATGATTATTAGATTGATTACTTACGTTGCTTTTCCAGCGCTTCCAGGCGTTTCATCATCTGGGTCATTTTTCTCTCCATTTGACTCATTTTTGCCTCTTTTCGCTGCTTTTCTTTTTCCAATAGCATGATTTTTTTTTCTTGGGCAATGGTGTGTAGGGTAAGCTCTTCGATTTTTACCATTTGGATTTTATGCATCTCGGCCAAGTCTAAACCTTCCTTAGCCAAGGTTGCCGCACTGGGTACTCCTGGCAGGTGTTTGTGGGCTTTAATATAAGTCTCTATTTCGCTAAGCGCAGTTAAATTATAGGTAGGTTCAAATACATAATCTCCCCATCTAGATTTCAAATCTACCTTTACCCTTTCTGTACGTACCCCGTCTGCCACGTAGAGTTTATGCTGCTCATTACCAAAATTCGGCACATTCCCAACACATATTTTACCATCCGATCTAAAACGTACTTGCTCGGCATAGCCTCCTACCCCACTCGTGTTGGCAATGACAATATCGGTTGCATTGGCATTCCAAATTATAGCTGCATTATTAGCCAATGTACCTCCTGCATTGGCGGGGGTATGGCCTATCAAAAAGCCGCCTGCACTCCCATAATTCGTTTTATAAGTAGTAAAAGCATAATATCCTCCGTTAGTTGGGTTTACGATGGTGTGTCCTGCGCTACCCATATGCCCATTTACCTCAAGCTTATAATTGCTATTAGGAGTAGGCGTACCCAGGCCTAGTCTACCATCGGCAGTTAAGCGCATTTGTTCTACATAACTCCCAATCCCATTTACATCATTTACCCCAGTGGTAGCAAACACAATGTCGCTTCCTCCTGATGCATTCCATAATAAAGCTGTATTGGCAGGAAAAATACCCGCTGAAGACGCTGGGGTTTTCCCTAGTAAAAAACCACCTGCATTACTCCCATCGGTCTTAAACTGGATTTTGCTATACAAACTACCCGATGCCGTGTTTCTCACCATCACATCACTGTAAGTCACTGACTGGGCGTTGCTCCTTTTTGTATTGATTACCAATGCTACCAGAGCTATAAAAATGTATTTGAATCTTTTCATGAGTTTAAAAAGTTTGATAATTATTAAAAGTTGATTATTTGTTATTTTTTTCCAGTATTTCCAGGCGTTTTAAGACCTGAGCCATCTGGCGTTGCATTTTTTTGTTTTGATCCTTGAGTTGTTGAATCTCAACATCTTTTTGCTTGATTTTTTTCTCTTGGGAAATGGTATGCAGGGTAAGCTCTTCGATTTTTACCATTTGGATTTTGTGCATTTTGCCCAAGTCTAGACCTTTTTTGACTAAGGTAGTCGCACTAGGCACTCCAGGTAGGTGTTTGTGGGCTTTAATGTAGGTTTCTACTTCGTTCAGTGGGGCTAGGCGATAAGTGGGTTCAAATACATAATCTCCCCAACCACCTTGATTGGCAACTTCTACTTTGGCTTTTTCAGTACGTATCCCCCCTTTTACAAATAACTTAAAGGTATTGTCTGTACCAAAGTTAGTCACGCCAATGCCTACTTGTCCATTACGATTAATTAACATTCTGCTCTTGGCCTCAGTAAAAAAGTGCAGCCCAAAAAAACCTGACATGTAAGCGTGTCTTTCGGGATTTCCATTTAAATAATTAAAAAAACCAAAGCCATAGTTGTTGAGGTATTGTTGGGAACTTGTGTGGAGAAAATCATCATTACTCAGGCCTACTAACCCTGGTGAATTATGTCGTTCATTATTAGCCAATGGGATTTTTATCAAGCCATCAACCGAAAGTTTTTCCGAAGGGGTTTCATCCCCAATACCAATGTTACCTAAGCGACTAATAGTCATTCTGCTCTTGGCCTCAGTAAAAAAGTGCAGCCCAAAAAAACCTGACATGTAAGCGTGTCTTTCGGGATTTCCGTTTAAATAATTAAAAAAACCAAAGCCATAGTTGTTGAGATATTGTTGAGAACTTGTGTGGAGAAAATCATCATTACTCAGGCCTACTAACCCTGGTGAATTATGTCGTTCATTATTAGCCAATGGGATTTTTATCAAGCCATCAACCGAAAGTTTTTCAGTAGGGTTTTCATCTCCAATTCCTATGTTTCCGTCATTGCGAATGATTAACCGAGCAAGTTTACTACTAGTAGTTTCAAACCGAATCCCGTTTGTTGGGTCGTTAGAATTAATTCCAAGAGTAAGATGGGTACCATTATAATGCATATACCCGGCCGAAACTGTAGTAGGATTATACGTGTTACGGAAAAAACCCAAACCTCCATCTATGGTCAATTTCTTATCAGGTGAAGTCGTCCCAATACCTATATTTCCAGTATTGGTGTTATAAACTTTGTCTCCTGATAAGCTCCATTGTGCATTTGCTACATTTGCACAAATTACCACTAACAAGAGAGTAACAAAGGTATGTTTGATCATTTTCATGAAAGTTAATAATTTAAAAAGTTTGATAATTGTTGAAGCTGAGGATTTTATTACTTATTCTTTTTTTCCAGCGCCTCAAGACGTTTCATCATCAGAATCATTTTCTTCTCCAATTGGTCAATTCTAGCCTCTTTCTGCTTGATTTTTTTCTCTTGGGCAATGGTATGCAGGGTAAGCTCTTCGATTTTTACCATTTGGATTTTGTGCATTTTGCCCAAGTCTAGACCTTTTTTGACTAAGGTAGCCGCACTAGGTACTCCAGGTAGGTGTTTGTGGGCTTTTATGTAGGTTTCTATTTCGTTTAGCGGAGCTAGGCGATAAGTAGGTTCAAATACATAATCTCCCCAACTACTTTGACTCGCCACATCTATCTTGGCTTTTTCAGTACGTATCCCCCCTTTTACAAATAACTTAAAGGTATTGTCTGTACCAAAGTTAGTCACGCCAACCCCTACTCTACCCGTTTTATCAATCTCAAATAAACGGTTGGCAGAAGCATCGTTGATGATAAATGCCCGATGATTAGAGGCTGTTGTGATTTTTAAGGCCGCTGTATTGTTAAAAGTATATTGATCACCACCACTAGGCATGTTGATTTCAAGGCCCGAGGAATTTGTCCCTTGGGCACTTGTGTGCTCTACCAATACTACAGGATGGTTGCCATTTGAATTTGCTGTGTTTTGAGTAAACTTGGCTACTATTCCTCCAATAATACCAGCATCTGCCCCAGCACTTACTACATGTAAGCGACTGGTAGGTGCCTTAATACCTACCCCTAAATGACCATTTGACATCAAGGTCATCTTCCTGTAGGTTTCCCCATAACTATCCCACGCAAATAGAGGACGGTTGGTAATAGTTCCATTATCTCTGCGAGCGTCAAAGATCATTAGTGGAGTATCACCATTATCGTTGGTAGCATTGGTACTCGCAGAGATATGCAAGGCCTGTCGATTATCGGTTTCGTGGTAACCAGTAATAGAAGGGATAAACTGATTTACCAAGCTAGTTCCATTACTAACTTTGAAATAATCTCCCTGGGTATCCTTTAGGCGTAGTCTAAGCAAAGTTTCATAAGCGCCTTCTTCAGGAGCTAGTACATCCAACATACCTTCTGGATTATTCACTCCAATACCTACCTTACCAAATTGGGTTACCCTAAAACGATGGCTGTTGCCTGTAAACACATCAAAACCAAAATAACCTGAAGCATAGGCATTAAGCTTGGCAGCTCCAAAATCGTGTAAACCAAATCCATAGCTATTAATTTTTTCACCATCATAGGTAAAGTTACCAGCATTGTAGGCATACACAATTCCTGGTGAGTACTGATTATTATTCGCTTTGTGGATATAGACTTGGCTTGACTGTTGAGCCGAAGCTGTTTGGCATATGCTTACAAAACACACACTTAATACAAATACAATAAAAGCAGGTTTGATCCTTTTCATGAATTTTAAAAGTTTGATAATTATTAACAGTTGATTACTTACTCTTTTTCCAGCGCTTCCAGGCGCTTTAAAACCTGAGCCACCTGATGTTGCATTTTTTAGCTCATCTTTTTGTAATGCACACCACCCGACAATCCCGAAAAAGTTTAAAGCTTGATACAAAAATCACTTTAGTGATTCATTTCAGATATATATACCCAAAAACCAGGGACGTCTTGGAAATTTTTTTTCAAAAAACCAGGTATTTTTTATAATCGCCTGATAATCAAAAGCTAACTAAATCGTTTTAAGTAATTTTTGCAGAAAGCTTAAAAAAATTTCCAAGCAAGGGGATAAAATTGGGTATATAATGATGGAAGGTTTATACGATGGAGATAAACCACATTTGTTTTGGTCAAACCATACGCTGATTATGAAAAAACATTTTCTACCAATTGTTTTCTTGGGAATCCTACTGGTGCATACCAGTGTAAGCGCCCAAACTCGCTTAAAGCTTTTTACCGATGCCGAACTGGCTCAACAAAAAATTTATAAATCCCTACGCAAAGCCCTCAAGCATCCCGAAAAAGTAGTAAGGCTACACCTCACTAGGCAAAAGCTCAAAGCTTTGTCGCGTAATATCCACGTTTTCAAAAACTTGCAGGAATTGAACCTTAGCCATAACCAATTGGTAGCTTTGCCTGAAGAAATTGAGTATTTATCATTTTTGCAAATATTAGATATTAGCCACAATCAAATCAAAGCGCTTCCTGGCACCATTGGCAAGTTGCGTTATTTGCGAAAAATCAATGCCGAAGAAAATCAATTAACGGTATTGCCCAAGCGTTTGTCATCGCTTAGGCGTTTACAATCCCTCAATATTCTTGCAAACCCATTAGAAAAGCTACCTGCCAAACTAGGAAAGCACCGCACTCTAAAGCAACTCATTGCTTCTGACAAAATAATGGCGCAATGGAAGGAGAATATCCAAAAGAATAAAGTCTATACTGATCTTAAAGAAGCCCTTAAAACTCCTAACCAAGTGTATCAATTGGAGCTACATGGTATTGAGGAACTTCCGGCAGACATTACCAAATTTAAAAACCTGGAGGTGCTCAAGCTCAACAACAACCGCCTCAAGAGCCTTTCTCCTAAGATAGGTGAACTCAAGAATTTGCGTGAAATCCAGGCTATTAACAACCAATTGACTACCCTGCCCAAGGAAATTGACCAGCTTAAAAACTTGAAAAAAATTGACTTAAGCCTCAATCAATTTGAAACCTTGCCCAAGCATATTCAGGGATTAAGCAATGTAGAAAACATTCAGTTGTATGGAAACAAAATAAAAAGCTTGCCCGCTGAATTGGGGCAATTGCAAAACCTGAAGCAGTTGGGGTTGTCAAAAAACAAGCTGGAATCTCTACCCTCACAAGTGGCTCAACTCAAAAGCCTGGAAAAATTGGATATTGTGAGCAACCGATTAAATAAGCTTCCCAAAGAACTGGGCGACTTAACACAACTCAAAAACTTGAACCTGGAAGGTAACAAGCTCATTCAATTACCAGAATCTATTGGGCAACTGAAAAATCTGGAAAAACTAGACCTTCGGGCCAATAGTTTGGAAGCATTGCCCGAAGGCATAGGCGATTTATCTAAAATCAAGTCTTTGTTATTGCGCAAAAACGCCCTTGAAGACTTGCCAAAGTCAATAGGCAACTTAAAAGAACTCCAAAAACTTGACTTGTGGGGCAATCAGCTAGAGTCATTGCCTGATGCCATTGGTGGCTTGAGTAAACTGGAAAACCTGGACTTGTCTTACAATAAGTTGGCATCATTGCCCGATGCCATTGGCAACTTGGAAAACCTCAAGAGTTTAAACTTGTGGAATAATGATCTTACCAACTTGCCTGCCAGCATTGGCAAGCTCAAAAATTTGCAAAGCTTCAAAATGCAGTTTCACAAGCTTTCGTCAGGGCAACTCGATTTGTTGAAAAACCGATTGACGAATACTAAGGTAAGAGGCTTGAGGTTTTAGACAACCTAATAAAAAAGTATCTATCTTATCAGAATGGTCAACACCTCTTTTTGTTGTTTGGTCATTCTGATCATTTCCCTAATTAAAATATCTGGTACACTGTCAAGTAGATAGTTTAACATTCAAAAATCTTCTCAAGTCTTTGGTCTTACTGATAGGGAGACCAAAGACTGCAGCTACTCCCTTGTCTTGTGAATTATAAATTCACCACAGGAACGGTTCAGATTACAAATCTGAACTAGCAGAGTATAAAAAACAAGCCTACTCTGGATTGGAGTGGGCTTGTTGCCTGTACAACTATCTGAGTAATTACCCGTACTAAGAGTAGCTAATCTCAAGAAAATAAGTATAAATCAACAAGAAAAAGTGATCAAGACATTTTATAATCAAGAAAAGTTTAGTTTTAAAGCTTTTAAGAATAGTTTATGGACAAGCTTGCGAGAAGAAGCCTTGAGCTATGTTTTTTGGACTCACGCGCTGATAGGCTTATGCTTTATTTTTTGGATCGATGATAAAGTTACGTTGCTCACTCGTTATATATTCTTTCTTATTGATGCCTCGATTCTTATAATCCCAATATTTCTGCTGTGGCACCTGTATTTCTACCTATCAACTTCCAGAGATTATAAATTTGTTTCATTCAAAGAAAGTCAACTATTATTTCACCCCTATCGGTTTACATTTCGCAAGGCACTAAATATAGATTACAAGAGTATTCAATACATACAGTACTTCCCTAATTCCCAGTATACCTATGTGATTTTTGAGCAACCCAAAGGTGAGAAAGATGAAACTGCCACCCAGTTAATTCCTATTCAGTTTTGGCGTGAATTTGCCAAATCTCAAAGCCTGTTGTTAGTCATATACCCAGAAGCAGGTAAGGGATTTTGGCTTGGTATTGAAAAAGGTTTTGAGAGTGAAGCCACTAAGATTACTCAAAGTGAATTTGACTTTTTTGTAATACAACATCCTGAGTTAGAATTGATGGGAAAAACCACTTTTGAAAATTATAGCAAAAAAGTAATTGCTCTGGAAGATTATCCTACACACATCCAATACAAGTTCGAGCTAAATGATAACTCCTACGGATACCTTAGTTTTATTGATGGAAAAATCAATATCCAAGTACCTCATAAAAAATACCTTCATTTGGTCGAAGGCTTTGCTCAAGAGTTAAATGCAGAATATTCATTTCTCGGAAAGCTTTAAAGCAAGTTGCTTCCTAATTTATTTTAGATTTTCATTGCTTCATCATTTGACTAAATCTAACATTTACCCTAATATTAGGCTACAACAATCAAACTTGACTATACAGTATGCCAACTCCTCTTCAAGTTCACCGAAATATACGCTTGGTTTCTACACACGATGACAAACCTTTTGGCTTGGATGCCTTTTACCAAGACGATGACATACCCAAACCTGTAGTACTTTTTGTACATGGTTTCAATGGCTTCAAAGATTGGGGACACTGGGAGGCAACCGCCCGCAATTTTGCTGAGGCAGGTTTTGTGTTTGTCAAGTTTAACTTATCACACAATGGTACTTCTCCCGAGCACCTCAAAGATTTTGTAGATTTGGAAGCCTACGGGCACGACTACTACACGACCGACTTAGACGATATCGATCAAGTAATCAATTATTTACACTCAAGTGATTGTCCTTTTCAGGCTGCGATGAATTTAGACAAGTTGTATCTGATAGGTCATAGCCGTGGTGGAGGGTTGGTGCTTATCAAAACTGCGGAAGATAGTCGGGTAAAAGCGGTAACTACTTGGGCTTCTATTGGCGATACTAGGTTTTTCTGGAAAGAAAATCGTTTGCAAGACCTGGCCGAACACAGGGTTACCTATTATGTCAATGGACGTACTAAGCAAAAACTTCCGCTGTATCAGGCGTATTATGATAACTTGTTAGCACATGCCGAACGCTTAAGTCTGGAGCGAGCCATCAAAGCTATCGAGGTACCTATATTGCTCACCCATGGAGACAAAGACGAAGCAGTAGCGGTAGAAACCGCCCATAAATTGCATCATTGGCAACCTAAAGCCGAATTGTTCATCATTGAAGGAGCTATGCATACTTTTGGCGGATACGAGCCTTACGACCAAGACAAGCTGATGCCGCTCATGCAGCAAAATGTAGACAAAACCATTGCGTTTTTTCGTAGCCTTTAGCTAGCCAATATAAAATCTACCCCTTCACGATAACCTGCATTGAGTAGGTATTGTCTGATTTCTTCTCTGGCTCCCCAATTACCCACATAAGAAACGATGAAAACTTTGCCTGGAGGAGGAATTTTGGAGTAATGTACACAGGGCACCTCTAGTCGTTGATGATCTGCTACATCAAAAAAGCCCTCAATCTCAACTCCTAAAGGGGCTAACATTCGCGCCCGCTTGCGCGATAGCTTACCCGCACCCCAAACCCAAACTTTAGGGTGATAAGCATTGTTTGTTTTGAGCCATTGGGCCAGGTAATGGGCTTTGGTTTGGTAAAATTCTTTAGGCAAATAGCGCGCGTCGGTACGAGAAAGCCGAGTAGGAGCATCATTCCATACCAAGAGTGGTTCAGGTACTTTGGCCATTTGTGCTCCCGCTTGTAGCCAACACAACCATAGCTCGTAGTCTTCAGGAAAATTACCCTGCTTATATTTCCCCCATTGCTCTACTGCTACACGCCTAAACATAATACTGGGATGTGCCAGTGGAGATTCCACAAATCGATTCAACGATATTTCCGTGGGGGTTACTAAGTTATTAATCCATTCTACATATTTTTGATAGCCTAGGGTATTTACTGAAGTACTTCGATGCTGCACCACACAACTCACCAACGCAATTTCAGGATGGGCATCCAAAAAAGCCACTTGTTTTTCTAACCTGGAAGGCAATGCCACATCATCGGCATCCATACGGGCAATGTAAGGAGTTTGAATGTGATTTAGCCCAGTATTCAAGGCATAGACAATGCCCAGTTGTGGTTCTTCAATGAGGGTAATTCTAGAATCTTGATTAGCAAATTTTTGGGCAATGGTCAAGCTTTGGTCAGTAGAAGCATTGTTGACCAATACCAATTCAAAATCCTGATAAGTTTGAGTGAGTATGCTTTCAATGGCAGCCGATAGGGTGCTTTCGGCATTATAGAAGGGCAAAAGAACAGCAAGTTTCATTTTTGAATCAGGAATAAAGATTAACGAATGTTGAACTTCAAAGTAAACAACTTTCCCTCATTCTATATTCGTTAATCGATATCCCATCTATTCAAGTTACTTTTTTCGTTTTTTGTACAAAGGCACTGTACTGCAAGGTTCTCCGTACATCATCGTGGTTACCACTGGGCGAAGCAAACGGGTAAGTTCCACGTAAGCATATTCGGGAATAGGCAAATCGCCACAACCCTTGATTACAATCTTTTTATCGCGAAATTCTTCTACGTCAATTTTGCTCAAAATCTGTTGGAAAAGCGACTGCTCCAGAGCTGTCAAGTCACCAAATACAAAATGATGGGCATAAGGTTCTAGCTGCAGAGCCAACAACATATAGGCCCAAGTAGGCACAATGGCATCAGCCGTACATACAATGGCTACGTTTTTATCCTGGTATTGGCTCCAGTCATGTGCTTTGATAAAGGCCCGAAAGTCTTTTTCCTTCAATATCATTTCTTGAAAAAGATTGTCTTTGATATCATAGACTGCTCTTTCGTGCTTGTCGTAATAATCTTCTAGATCTATAGTAATTAGGGAGCTTTGCGCTACCCGATTTATAATTTCTTCTTCCATATTTTAGTCTTTTAGTTGGCAGTATGGAGTCAATAATTGATAGTTTTGATAAAACACTGCTGGACTTAAAATAGTTTAAGTCCTCACCCATGCTACTAGACATCTTGGCTGTGAGGACACGGCCAACGACGCGGCCGCCTTCGTTTGTGTCTCCACAAACGAAAAATGTCTAGTAGTATGGTCCTCACTATAAAGCGCTAATGCTTAAAGTTTAAACTTCTTAGAAGGCAAAGCCACAAAATCTTTGAGATAAAAAGGCTCGAAATAAGCCAAGTCTTCAAACTGTTGGTTTTCGTAGGCTTGGTGGGCCAGCTTACCGACCGACCGCGCTGTAGGATGAAACTCACTGGCAAACAATGCATTGGGCGATTGTCCCAATACTTCCTGGCACTTGGCAGCCCCATCTCCAAAAAACACCAGGGTTTGATGATCCAAAATATCCTTAAAAGAGTCTCCATCTATAATTTTGGCTTCGGTCGTCTGTTGTTCTCCCAAATGTTGGTCATATATGGCACAATACACTTCCATTCGCCGCGCATCGATCATTGGGCAAAACCAATGATTTCCAGGCACTTGCCCTTGTAAGGCAGCTGCCATAGCGGTCAATGAATTGATCCCGATGAGTGGTTTATCCAGCGCAAAACACAAACCTTTGGCAGTGGCCGTCCCAATGCGCAATCCAGTGTAAGAACCTGGTCCTTTGGCCACTGCTACGGCATCTATCTCATGCATTGATCGTTGGGCATGCTTTACTACATCTTCCATCATCGTGGTAAGCATTACCGAATGCGACTGCGCCACCCAAAGGCTATTATCTCCCAATAGCACTCCGTTTTCGTGCAAAGCTACCGAACACACTTTGGTAGAGGTTTCTATACTAATGATTAAACTCAAATCTTTTTTGGTTTCATTTAAAAATATAAAGTGCACGCCTAAACATACACTCACAAAGTTAGTTTGAAAATATGAAAAGTTTTTAGTTAGGAGTGAGTAGATCGTAGTTTTTTTAGTCCAAAGACGATAGTCCACGGTCCACAGCTTACTAAGTGAAAAATGGTGTGAAGCGCAGAGAGGAACAGGGATCAAGGGTAGCGCGAAGCGCAGCTAAAAGCCAAGAGCTAATAACCAAACGCTTATTCTCATATTCACAAAACTTTGTCCTGAGCGAAGCGGAACAATGCAACAATAAGCCGAAGGCGGAACCATTTAA
>DMXI01000347.1 GCA_003483885.1 Microscillaceae bacterium | reverse complement strand
TTTGACTTAACAATACTTGAACCTGTTTCTGCAACTTTTTGCGTGCTTTTGCCAAATTAGATTTGGATGTTCCCTCTGATATTTGGAGCATTTCGGCGATTTCTCGGTGGTTGTAGCCTTCTATGGCGTATAAACTAAAGACCGTTTGATAAGCAGGTGGTAAAGTTCTGATAATTTGCAGCAAATCTTCATAGGCCATTTGCTGAATCACATTTTCTTCGCTGAGTTGATCACTTTCAGCTACTTCGTCATATTCTTCTTCAATAGAAAAGGTGTCCTTTAGTTTCTTGTTTTTATGATAGTGATTAATGGCTGTGTTCACCATAATACGCCTGACCCAACCCTCCAAAGAACCATCGCCCTTATACTGACCTATACCCGCGAATACTTTCATGTATCCTTCGTGTAGTATGTCTTTGGCTTCTTCTCGGGAGCGGGAGTATCGAAGGCATACGCTGAACATTTTGCCGTAGTAAAGCTCATACAGCATTTGCTGGTATTTTGCTTTACCGGCACGGCAACCCTTTATGAGCTTTTGTTCCTTCGTTTTTTTATCCATGGTTATCAAGTTCTATCGGGATAGACCAGATCACCTATAGAAGGGTTGCCTTTAGGCAAATAAATTTATAGGGTAAAATGATCAAAACGTAAAAATGTTTAACGTGAGGTGTTTTTCTTTTAAAATACATTTTTTAATGGGCTGATAATCAGTGTGCTATATGGTTTTTTAGAAAAAAAAGGTGTTCCGAGGCAACGGTTTTTAACCAGGTTCGGTCTGTCCCTGCAAATGCAAACACAAACCACGCTTTATTGCATTACTAGAACTAAACACAATATAATCATGAAAAAAATATTATGCATTTTGACTTTGCAATTGCTTGTATGCCAACTATTTACAATGAAGGGTTTTGCTCAGGAAAACGAAGAAAATACTACAAAGGACACTAAGGAAGTACAAACCTTGTTTGGGAACAAGTCACATTTTGGGTTTTTTGTGGCCCCCGTCATCAAAGGATCTACTATACTAGACGAGCCTGCGTTATTTCCTGGTTTTCGGGTAGGGTGGACCATCAACCGAGTGGTAAGCCTGGGAATCGAGGGCTACGGTTTAGCACCTACTATGACCAAAAATAATTTGTTGCCTAATGAACAGCTGCGTCCGTTGATGGGCTATGGCGGTTTTTTTATAGAGCCTATCATTGGATCAAAACGATTGATTCATGTAACCACCCCCATTATGGTAGGTGCAGGATGGATTGGGTATGTGTACGACTGGAACGAACCACGTACCGATCCTCGAGCCGATGATTTGGTAGACGATTTTGTGGTTTGGGTGGTAGAACCTGGTATCAATGCAGAGTTGAATGTGGCCAGTTTTTTTAGGGTAAACCTTGGGTTGAGCTATCGTTTTACCCAAAATGTAAACCTGATTAATACCGCAGAAAGAGCTTTTGGAGGCTTGAACTATTCGCTCACGCTCAAATTCGGGAGATTCTAGTGGTGTGTTTAAGGTACATGGATTGTTTTGGGAGAAGTGTTCAAAACGCGCGTAAGTAACACTCAAGCGAAACGAGCCATTGATTGAAAATACATCATTGAACGAGTAGTTTTATCTGGTTCAAGTTTTCTCTGCCTGTTGCTTTGTCAAATGGATGAAGTGCAGGCAGTTTTTTTAGTCCACGGTCAACAGTCCATAGTCCACAGTTTTTAGTTCGTAGTTAGGAGTTGGTAGCTTACTAAGTGAAAAGCTAAAAGTGAAAAATGGCGCGAAGCGAAGATTAGTCCACAGTCGACAGTCAATAGTCTATAGTTTTGAGACTCATTGCAGAACCATTTAACAATGGAACAATGTAGCCATCAACTGAAGGCGTAACAATTTAACAATAGAGCAATAAAAAAGTCTACAATAAAAGATACAACAACCCCATCAAGATTACCCCAGCGGTACCTATAATAGGGGCAATAAAACGAGGGTCTCCACCTTGTACTTTTACTTGTACTTCACCCGAACCTGTTTCTATTTTTTGGTAAATTTCATAGTACTTTTTTGAAGCATCCATCGCTTGGATATTCCCTTGTACCACAGCCATATCGTGCTCGGCAATTTTGCTTTGCTGTACCTTTTCCAACGCCTTTTTGCGCACCTCTAGTTCATCGCGGGTCATTTGTTGTAAGTATTTCTGTTGTTCCTCTTCGTTTAATTGCCAAAAAAAGGTAGGTAAATCCTGAGATTCATATCGAGAAAGTTCGGTGTTGGACATATTTTTTCCTGCAATGGTTTATTCATAGAAATATACGAGGATTTTGTGAAAAAAAGTTTGTAAATTTTAAGTAATCAAGATTTAGCATCATTGGTTTATGAAAAAATTACTGATCCTCCTCATTACGATGAGTTTATTTGGGCATGAAGACTTTTTAGGTAAAAGCCATCCAAACGGCTTTGGAGAAGATGACTATTGTGTACAAAACAGAGAAAACACGGTACTTGAGGTTTCATCAGAAGAAATAGCATTGCTTCAGGCAAGCATAGGCCTTGAAAGGTTCTCCACTGACATTTACCACGAAATCAATTATACGCCCCAAGCGCTCAATCATTGCATTACTGGAATAGTAAAAGTAGGGGTAGAGGTAGGTATTGAGGGGGAAGTTAAGAAAATTGTCATTATCAAAGGATTGGGTTATGGCTTGGATGCCGAAGTACTCAGAGCTTTTAACGTGTGTCGTAAGATAGAACCAAAAGAAAGAGAACAACGGACAAGAACTGGTTCAGAAGTTTATATAATTGATGTCAACTTTATGATCAATGGAGTTTCATCTCAGTTTGGAGGAAGTTTAATTGTTGATTCTCAAACGTTTAGAAACTGTTTTGATAATTAATGACATGAAAAAACTACTCATCTTATTAATTATAATAAACCTGTGTTGGAAGTACATCATTCCTCCACTCATATTTTCAGATATTAGGCTGGATGCTGTCGATCGGCCAGTAAAACCTAAATCAAGGTATCCTTATGCTTATAAGCCCAGCTATTATTTTCTCAAAACACTTAACCGTAGATATTGGGGAGGGGCCAAAGTTTTCTTTAAGCGCCTGGAACCCATATTGGCACGTTATGAATCTTCTTTGCTTAGCCAAAAATGCAAAGTAACTATTAAATTTGAGATGACTTGCTCAAGCGAATTGACCCGATTGATAGTACAAAATGCCCCCAATGATGAGTTTGCAGAAGATATTCAAATATTTTTGACATCCGCCAAGTTTCGTTGGTTAAAATGCCGTTCTCCCTATACCGATAAGTTTGAATTTCAAATACTGCTATCTCCTTAATTTCTTGATATGAACGTAGGCTTCGAAATATCGTATTAATCTCGATATTTCGAGAGTTTGTGACTTCTTGTTTTTGTTGGTGTTGGTTTTAAGTGTTTGATGGTTAGGGTTTTACTTGCTTTGGTATGGCTATTGTAAACAATATAGGAAAACTTGCCATGCATTCCCGCCCCCAACCCGTTTGACATGCAATAAACTCGATACCGAACTAGACTGTTTTAACTTCTTAAACTTATGGACTATGAAAACAATTGCCACTCACGACTCCTCAAGCAATCCAAACGCTGAAATCAATATTGCCAAAGAACACGCATTACTCCAGGAAAAGCTTTGGATTGACTCTACCCTTACCCAATTTGACGATGTATTGAGAGAAAACTATGATAAAAGCTTGGGAGATTTTTCAGAAGCGATTATCAGCCATTTAGCTACTTTAACTAAAGCCATTAGAGGTGCTTTTTTTACGGTTAAGGGCGATGAAGAAGAGAGGAGATTTTTGGAAGCTACAGGGGGATTTGCCTGTGTACCCGATACCATGGCCAAAAAGACTTTTAGAATGGGGGAAGACCTCATTGGGCAGGTAGCCAAAACAAAAAAAGTCTCTTATATGGATAACCTCCCCATGCAAAACTTGACGCTAAATGTAGCCGCGGGGAGTTTGAGTGCAGGAAGCATTATTATTTTACCCCTCGTTTTTAACGATGAAGTATACGGAGTGATTGAGCTGGTATTTATTCAAAATCTGGCTAACAAGTATCAAGACTTACTGCCACGATTAGGCAACAACATTGCCTCTATGTTGCAGAGCATTCAGAATAACATTCGCACCAAAAAACTACTGAACGAAACCCAGGAACAGGCCGAGGCATTGAGAGCTCAGGAAGAAGAACTACGACAAAACCTGGAGGAGTTAGCGGCTACTCAGGATGCCATGCAAAAGAAACAAACTGAGATCGAGAACATGAACCACACATTGGCCAAAAAGGAAAAGGTGCTAGAGAAAGCCTTGCAAGAAGCCCAAGCCAAAGAAACGGAGCTAGCCAATGTAAATGAACAAATATCTACTTTACATGTGTTAGTGGAGTCTTCTCAGGATTTTATTGCCTATGCTCACTTAGATGGAAGAGGGATTTTTATCAATAAAGGGGGGCGAAAATTGATGGGGGTAGCATTGGATGCAGACGTAAGTAAGCTAAATATTAAAGATTTTTATCCAGATACGAGCTGGGAAAGTTTTCAGGAAAAAGATATGCCTCAGTTGCTGAAAGAGGGGAGTGTGACATCAGAAACGCGTCTTAGAAATTTAAAGACAGGGACGATCATAGAAGTTTCAATGGCTAGTTTCTTAATCAAGGATCAGGAAACCAATGAACCTAAATTCATGGCAACGATTACTAAAGACATTACCGATCGAAAAGCCCAAGAAATGGAGTTGGTAAATGCGAATGAGGAATTGAGAGCTCAGGAAGAAGAATTGCGGCAAAACCTGGAAGAATTGAGTGCTACTCAAGATAGCCTCATGAAGATTAAAGACGAGCTGGCAGCAGAAGCAGAAAGATCTAAGGTTTTGTTTGAGACTTCCCGAGACGCGATTGTGGTCATGGATAAAAATGGCATATTTACCGATGTCAACGAAGCAGCAGTAAAGATATTTGGTGGGATCAAAAAAGAACAATTATTAGGTAAAACGCCTATGGATTGCTCTCCTGAAACCCAAAGTTTACACGGAGGTAAAACCTCAGAAGAAGTAGCTACCCAAATTATGGAGGCCACTATGAAAACGGGTACTTACACGCACGAATGGCATTTCAAAAAACTGAATACCGAAATATTTGAAGCGGAGGTAAAACTGGTAAGCTTTGAATTACAGGGCAATCCGTATATGCAGTTTGTAGTACGCGATATTACCGATAAAAAAGCCAAAGAACGTGAAATATTGAAAGCCAACGAGGGATTAAAAACTCAAAAAGAAGAACTAAAACAGCATCTGCAGGAGTTGAGGGCTACCCAAGATAGTTTGGTAAAGTTAAAAGACGAGTTGACAGCAGAAGCAGAAAGGTCTCAGGTTTTGTTTGAGACTTCCCGAGACGCGATTGTGGTCATGGACAAAAATGGCATATTTACCGATGTCAACGAAGCCGCAGTAAAGATATTTGGTGGAATCAAAAAAGAGCAATTGTTAGGCAAAACCCCTATGGATTGTTCACCCGAAACCCAAAGTTTACACGGAGGTAAAACCTCAGAAGAAGTGGCTACTCAAATTATGGAGGCCACTATGAAAACAGGTACTTATACGCACGAATGGCATTTCAAAAAACTGAATACCGAAATATTTGAAGCAGAGGTAAAACTGGTAAGTTTTGAACTACAAGGCAATCCGTATATGCAGTTTGTAGTACGTGATATTACGGCCCATAAACAGCAAATTCGGGATTTAGAAACTCAGCTTGCCGCGTGCAAAGCCACATTAAAAAAGCAGGCATAGTTGCTGGTGCTTTCTATTAGTAGTTTTTTAGATCGGGTATGAAAAAGAAAAAAATGCAGACTCAATTATCAACAGTGAACTATGATACTAAAAAGCCTTTGCAAACCACCAAAATAGATTATAACCAATTATTCAGTTATTATCTTAAGAAAATGCAATGGCAGGAGGAACAATCTATACAACAATGTATGGATGACCTATTAAGCGAACTGATCCCATTTCTGGGAGGTGTGAGAGCTACACTTTATTTGGCTTATCCTGAAACCAAAACGTTGGATTATCTGGCAGGGTATGGAGTAGATGTCCAAGGAATAAGCAAGGAAATAATATATGGACAAGAGTTGGTAGGGCAAGTAGCCAAAACCAAGAAAAGTATTTATCAACACTATGAAAACGATGCTGGATTATTTGCAGCCACAGTAAAGATTTCAATTAAAGGAATACTAGTGGTTCCAATATTGGCTAATCAAGAACTAACAGGAGTGCTGGAAGTAATACTTACAAAGCCAGTCAGTGAACCGAAATTTAATTTTTTGCAACAACTGGCCCAGCATATCGGCTCCAATCTAAAGATTCGTCGCCAGGAGCAGGCGCTACGAGTAAAAAATATAGAATTAGAGCAGAAAAATGCCAATATTACCAGCAGTATCAAATACGCTTGTACTATTCAACAAGCCATACTGCCTACAAAAGCCTTTTTGACTCAAACATTGCTGGATCACTTTTTAATTTATAAGCCCAAAGATTTGGTATCAGGTGATTTTTATTGGGTAAGTGATGTCACTGAAAATGTAAAACATACAAAACAACTCAATAAGCGTTTGGTAGTAGCGGTTATGGACTGTACTGGACATGGAGTGCCAGGTTCTATGATGTCGATGGTTGGCAATACTTTGCTCAATCAAATCGTAAAAGAGCAACACAATCATGATCCTGCCAATATATTGATTGAGTTGCATCACAAGGTTCAGGAAGTGTTACGACAAGATGAGTCCGAAAATAATGATGGTATGGATGGTGGCTTATGTGTACTAGATTTTTTTAAGAGTGGAGAGATACAAGTTACTTATGCCGGGGCCAAACGTTGTTTGGCGATTGCCAAACCTAAATTACGTGCAGTAGAGATTGTCAAAGGTGATCGTACATCGCTTGGAGGCTTGCATAATCCTGATCAAATAGGTATCAAAAATCAGACATTGAGGCTTAATAAAGGAGACATGCTATACCTGACTACTGATGGCTTTGAGGACGCTTGTTGCCCTTTACGTAAGAAGTATAAATTCAGAAAACTCATACAAGATATACAAGAGATTATGCTCGAGCCTTTGGCTACCCAAAAAGAAATACTTTTGCAAAGGTTGCAAGAACACAAACAAGGTGTACCTCAACGAGATGATATTACCATGTTTGCTTTAAAGCTTTAAGATGAGTGACTAACCGATCAATTAATCCTTCTATCAGCTCAGCAAATCATTTCTAAGTACTCCTCCTTTTTGCTAAAATACCAGAAAATCTGTATTTTGTGCTATTCCTTTCTATCTGTTGTCATTATTGTGACAGGCACAACACTCGCTTTTTCATAATTTTCTACCAACTATTTTGACTAGGTAATAGTTGTTCAATTACCTACTGCTTACGGGCGTACTTACTTATGGAAACACAAAAGTTATTTTTCAATTCCTTATTTCAACAAAATTATTTTGCAGTTATTCAGCTTGATCTCCAATTAAAATGGTTGCGAGGTAACAAGAAGTTTGAAGACTTTATTGGATATACTGTTAAAGAACTCAATCAACAACAGCTAACCATTGGGGATATTACGCATGAAGGTGATCGTGGGTTGAACGATCATGTGATTAAAAGGTTGTTTTCGGGAGAAGTAGATTTTGTGACTGACGAAAAGCGTTACCTGCATAAATCGGGCAAAGTGATGTGGGGTAAGGTGAGCGCTTTTAGAGTAAATAATGACCAAGGAAACCCTCAATGTTACCTGGCACTAATACAGGATATAGATCATGAAAAACGTTTACAGCTTGAGCAAAGTGATTTGTTAGAAAAGCTCCTTGAAAACGAAAAACATTTACAATTCTCTTTCTTTTTGTTAGAAAACTCCCAAGATGGTGTGTTTTGGTATACCGCAGATGGACAAATGCTTTATGTAAACGAAGCAGCTGCACAGCTCTCAGGATATAGCAAAGAAGAACTGCTCAATATGAAGGTGTTGGAAGTAAGTGGGGAGGGTTACTCGGAGTTGAAATGGAAAGAAAGGTGGGATAGAGTAGTCAATAAGAAATTGGAGGTGTTTGAAACAACCATGAACCACAAGCTTGGGAGGCATATTGATGTAGAAGTAAATGTGGGTTACTTGGAAATTAATGGGGTTGCATACCAATGCTCTCATGTAAAAGACATCACCGAAAAAAAACAACGAGAGGCTCAGCTCAAACGTTCACACTTTTTTTTGCAAAGCTCTACCGAAGGGGTATTTTGGTATGAACCCGGAGGTAAATTTCTGTTGGTAAATCAAGCCGCCAGCGATATGCTTGGCTACAGCGAAGCCGAGCTGTTGCAGATGAAAGTATACCAGTTGAATCCTGACGACACCGAAGAAAAATGGCTACAGCGTTGTGACACAATCAAGCAGTTACAACAGATGACTTTTGAAGGGGAGTTGCAGCATAAAAATGGTGAAATGTTTCCGGTAGAGATACAGGTACGCCATATGTTTATTGAAGGCAAGGACTATAACTGTACTTTTGTAAAGGATATTTCTGAAAAGAAAGCCCAGGAAGAGCAGCTAAAACTATTAGATTTTGCCATTTTTCATATGGAAGATGCGGTATTTTGGGTAGATGAAACGGGGGAGATTTTTAAGGCAAATAAAAAAGCTCAAGAAGAACTTGAATATGACGAAGCCATTGCAAGAGATACGCATTTGATGGACTTGATGCTCGATTATACCCGAAATGATTGGGAAGGAGTAAAACAGGAACTGACTAAAGATAAAAGCATTTGTAAAGAAGTGAGCTTTATTACCAGTTCGGGCAAATTGATACCCATACAACTGGACATGCATGCGGTAGATTATGAAGGCAAAAAGTATTATTTATGTTTTGTCAAAGATATTACGGAACGTATTCAGAAAGAAGAACAGCTTGAACTGGCACTGTTTGCCCAACAGCAAGCTGGAGATATCATTATATGGATTCGCCCCGATAGTAGCATGGCTTTCTTCAACGAAGAAGGGTGCCGTAGGTTGGGGTATACTCAAGAGGAAGTTACAAATAAACCACTTTCGCTTATTAAAGAGGATGATTACTACAAAAAAGAGGATTGGCAAACACGTTGGGAACGGGTAAAATCGGCGCGCCAGCTTATATTTGAAAGCAATCATGTGGCTAAAGATGGCACTCTTATTCCAACCGAGATTACGGCGAGCTACTTTGAGTTTAAGGGTAAAAGCTACATTTGTAGTATATGCCGCGACACAAGAGAACGAAAACAACAGGAAAGAGTACTTCAGGGAACCATCGATGAATTAAATTTATTGAAAGATAATCTCGAGGAAAAAGTACAATCTCGAACCATTTCTTTGCGTAAGGCATTGCGGTCCAAGGATGAAATCAATATTCAATTAAAGCAAAAAACCAGGGAACTTCAGGAGTCAGAAAAACAGCTTGCTAAAGAGCTGAAATGGAGCAAACTATTATTTGGTTCGGTGAAGGATTGCGTAGTAGTGATGGACGTAGAGGGGTGTTTTATAGATTGTAATCCTGCGGCTATGGCCCTGTTTGGGTACCAGGAGCCTTCAGAGTTTATGGCTAAAACTCCTTGGGAGGTATCACCCACGACTATAGACGCTCATTGTTTTGGCAAAAAGGTAAAGGCTGTGGAGCAAGCCAAGATATTGATGCAACAAACCATTGACAACGGTTTTTGTGACCATAAATGGCAGTTTAAACGCAAAGACGGGAAAGTTTGGGATGCAGAGGTAAATATTGTCAAATTTGACCATCAAGAAAACACATTCTTACTTTGGGTAGCCAAAGATGTAACCGATCGGAGAAAACAAGAACGGGAAATACAAGAAAAGAATGAGGCATTGACCGCCAGTGAAGAAGAATTGCGCCAAAGCCTGGATCAATTAAGCAAAGTCAATGTAGAGCTATCCAAAAAACAAGTAGCTTTGAACGAGGCTTACCAAAGCTTGGAACTAGCCAACCAGGCAAAAAGTGATTTTTTGGCCAATATGAGCCACGAACTTCGTACTCCGCTGAATAGTATTTTGGGATATGCTCAGTTGTTGAGCCGACAACAGGAAATACAACAACTTGCCGGACAAGAAATAAAAATCATCCACCGCAATGGGGAATACTTGCTCAACCTCATCAACGACTTACTGGACTTATCAAAAATAGAAGCAGGCAAGCTCCCTCTTCAGAAAATCAATTTTGATCTCAACCAATTTATTGACGAAATTACCAAGGTGTTTTTCATTCAGGTCAAGAACAAATCGCTTACTTTTAATATAGACAATCAGGTAAAAGCCCAGGCATTGGTTGTAAATACAGATCCTAAAAAGTTAAAGCAAATCATTTTTAACTTACTGAGCAATGCTTTTAAATTCACTAGGCAAGGCAGTGTAAGTTTTGTGGTCAAACCTTGTAACCAACAAAAAAACACTTACGAGTTTATTGTGCAAGACTCAGGGATAGGCATCGCCAGTAATCAAATAGAAGAGATTTTTCAGCCATTTCACCAAATTACGCACCCCGAAAATATTTATGAAGGTACTGGCTTAGGGCTAAATATAACACTTAAACTGGTAGATTTACTAGGTGGGGAGTTACAGGTAGAGAGTGTGCCCAATGAAGGATCTGTGTTTAAATTTACCCTTAGGTTAGAGCCTGCCAATGCCCCTCAGGAAATTATAGAATCCAAACCAGATCGGGTAGTAGTGGGATACCACGAATCCACTAAAACCATTTTGGTGGTAGATGACAATCAAGATAATCTTGAGCTCATGCGTTATCATCTTGAACAACTAGATTTTAAGGTAATATTGGCCCACAATGGAGTAGAAGCACTCAAACAATTTCATCAAGCGTCTCCCGATTTGGTCTTGATGGACATTGTCATGCCCGTTATGAATGGTTTTGAGGCTGCGAAAAAAATCAATGCCATTCGACCCGAAATCCCAATCATTGCATTATCAGCCAGTTTGCTAGATAGCAAAGAAGAAATTACTCAAGACAAGGGCTTTTTGGCTTATCTACTAAAACCAGTTGACCTCAATAAATTAGAAAAAGCAATCGAGACGCATTTAGGAATTACGTGGAAGTATGCGCACCAAAAGCCAGACCCCAGGCTGGCCGAAAAAAGCCAATCTCCAGCTGAAGTTATTTTTCCTTCTGGTAAATATTTGAATAGATTGCACCGAGCCTCCAGTATTGGTGATGTAGAAGAAATCAGTCAAATACTTCATCAAATTCAAGACGTAGGTGATGAATACAACGATTTTGTAAACGAAATCAGACGAATGGCTGAAGACTTTCAGTTGCAGAAAATACAACTATACGTGGAGCAAAAAATAAATCATATCAATGACTAAGCGAACTATACTAATTGTTGATGATATTGTAGATAATATCCGGGTTTTGTTGCAAACACTCTCGCGGGAAGGCTATAAAGTACTGGTGGCCGAAAACGGAGAAAGGGCTCTTAATCAGGCAAAATTGGCGCTACCTGACCTGATACTCCTGGATGTGCTTATGCCTGGTATGAATGGTTTTGAAACTTGTAAAGCACTCAAAAAAGAAGAAAGTACCTGCAATATTCCAGTGATTTTTATGACAGCCCTCAATGAGGAAGTTAACATAGAAGAAGGGCTTGCCGTGGGAGCTGTAGACTATATCACCAAACCTATTCGTTATGGAGAACTATTGGCCAGGGTAAAAACCCACCTTACCAATCAAGTTTTGCACAATGAACTAGAGGTGCTAAATACCCAGCTGGAACAAAAAGTAGCTGAACGTACCTATGAGCTACAGCAGGCTTTGCACAGCCTGGAACAACTAAAAAATCGCATTGAACAAGAAAACTCCTACCTAAAACAAGAGATAAACGCAACCTATAGTTTCGATAAAATCATTACCCAAAGCAAAAAGTATCGAAATATACTACAGCAGGTAGCACAAGTAGCCAATACTAATGCCACGGTGCTTATTGTAGGGGAAACAGGCACTGGAAAAGAACTCTTGGCACGAGGTATTCATGAAAACAGTCAACGAAAGGACCAAAATTTTATCAAGCTAAATTGTGCCGCATTGCCAGCAAATTTGATAGAATCGGAACTATTCGGTCACGAAAAGGGTGCTTTTACTGGAGCCGTGGATAAACGCATTGGTAGGTTTGAACTAGCCAACCATGGGAGTATCTTTTTAGACGAAATAGGTGAGTTGCCAATTGAGCTTCAGCCCAAACTGTTGCGGGTGCTGCAAGAAGGAGAGTTTGAACGTTTGGGTTCGTCTAAAACCATTAAAGTAGATGCACGGGTAATAGCTGCCACTAACCGTGACCTGAACAAAGAAATAGAAACAGGAAACTTTAGAGAAGATTTGTTCTATCGCTTGAATGTGTTTCCGATTCATAATTTGCCATTGCGAGAGCGTAAAGAAGACATTCAGTTATTGGTACAACACTTTGTGAGCGAAGCCAATCGTAAGATGGGCACCAGCATTGAAAAGATTCCACAAAAAGTAATAGATACACTCTATACCTATAGTTGGCCAGGTAATA
Source organism: Microscillaceae bacterium (assembly GCA_003483885.1). Taxonomy (GTDB): domain Bacteria; phylum Bacteroidota; class Bacteroidia; order Cytophagales; family Microscillaceae; genus Microscilla. The sequence continues at coordinate 13,703 of DMXI01000347.1, read as the reverse complement.
TTCGGGAGCTACAAAATATTATAGAGCGAGCCGTGATTATGACTACTGGCAATACCTTGCTTTTGGGAAAGTGGTTTACAGGCGTGACTAGCACTGCCGCAAAAAAACAAAAACTTGTGACCCTAGAAGAATACGAAAAAACGTATATTACCCAAGTATTGGAATACACCCGTTGGAAAATCAACGGGGATGATGGGGCTGCCAAAATTTTGGGGCTTCATCCGAGTACATTAAGATCACGGATACAAAAGCTAAATATTCAGAAATAAACAGGTGAAAAAGCTATTAATAGTTATGATATTGCTGAGCCTTGGCCGGGTGTGGTGGGAAGCCGAGGTAAAAAGACGCGCCGAGGCGCTATTGCCTCAACCTAAAAAAGATGGTTTTTACGAAAAACAAAGAAGAGCTTATCAACAATTGCTTTCTCGATTAGATGCACACTACACCGAAGGAGGTGAGGCATTTTTTAAAACCGTTTCTGACCATACTCGTTACCCTACGCCCGCATTAAAAAATTGTATTACAGGAACTGTAAAAGTAGGTTTGGAGGTTGATTATACAGGGAGAGTATTGTATAAAGTATTGCAAGACATTAGCTATGGCACAGTGGCTGCGGTGCTAGAGGCACTGCAAAAAACTGAAGGTAAGTGGAAAGAGCTTCCTTTTGGCCATGCTTCCCGATATTTTGAGCTACAGGTAACCTTTAACCTCGAAGAACATCGTAAAGTTAGAGAAGGTCACGTGTTTATCTCTAGTAGCACCCTAAATACCCAATGCCCCCATACAGTGAATCATCCATAAACGATTACCGTATCAATGACCACGACCCAACCCATTAAAGAATACCACCTGCATAAAAACGATTATTCAAAGCTGCATTTTGAGATAGAACCAATGCGCCCCTATTTTGAGAAACACCAGGAGCATTGCATCAAGCCCCATCGGCATTCTTTTTATCAGATTTTATGGTTTTACCCCTCCAGCGATCACTTTGTCGATTTCGAGATTCAAAACCTGGGAGCCGATACCTTGATGTTTCTCGATAAATACCAAATCCACTATTTCTGCCCTTATTCAAAAAACGAAGGGATGCTGATTCACTTCAATGACTATTTTTTGTTTAACCAAGCCCAGGATGCTCCCAAGTACTTGCGGTATTTTTTGTTCAATGGTTTGGGCAAAACATACAATACCATTCCAGAAGAAAGCCGCCCCAAACTGGCCCAATTGATCCAACTGATGCGAGGAGAACTAGGAGAGCCTCGTTTTCAGCAAAAAGAAATGCTATATCATTTGTTTAGCAGTTTTTTGGTATTGGCCGAGCGTATCAAGCAAAAGGACTACCAGCCCAAAAGCATTGAAACCAGAGGCAGCGACGAAAGCAATGACTATGAAGTACTGTTTGCCTTTAAACAAGCTACCGAACAAAAACTCTCAGAGCCAATATCGGTCGCCGAACTCAGCGAACAATTAAATGTAAGTAGTAAAAAACTATCAGTCATTACCCAGAGCTACTTGCACCAAACTCCCGCCCAATTCATTGCCAGTCGCAAAGCCCTCGAAGCCAAACGGCTGCTGTCCAATACCCAATTGTCTATCAAAGAAATTGCCTTTGGTTTAGGATTTGACCAAGCCACCTACTTCACCAAGTTTTTTAAGAAACAAACCGAGCTTACCCCAAAAGAATTTAGAGCAGCATTACCACCTTAAGTGAAAAACTAAAAGTGAAAAATGAAAAATGGGCGCGAAGCGGAGATTAGTTCATAGTCAGGAGTTGGTAGTTTGTAGCACCTGAAGGCTGTTGGCCTTTAGCTTTTGGCTGGTTTTTAGTCGATAGCATTCAGTCCATAGTTTTTTTGTTCGTAGTTAAGAGTTTTTTAGTCCATAGTTGACAGTCCAATGCTGTTTCCTTAATGAGAATCGAGTCCATATTGCGAGTATCGTTTTCCCCCTTTGGAGAATTAAAGGGGGCTTTCGTGGATTACCACTACAAACTTAAACCCTTATGGAAATAGCATTGGTTGACAGTCCACGGTCCATAGTTTTGCGATGTATGGCGAATTAATTAATCATCAAACATCAATAATCAACCATCATATTGTATCGCGGAACAATAGAGTAATAGAAATTCTCACATTTGCAAAATTAATAATTAAACATCAATAATCAACAATTATATTGCATTGCGAAACAATAGAACAATGTAACAATCAGCCAAAGGCGGAACACTTGTTCTGAGCGCAGCCGAAGGAACTAACAATAGAACAATAAGCGCAGCGAAACAATAGAACAATGAAACAATAAAAAAATTAACCATTAATAATCACTTTCCTAATTTTACCATTCTTTGGCGAAAAGTTACCATTTTTCACGAGTAGTGTGGCGTAGTTTTGTGGTATCAAAATTTAAAGAACTTCAAAAGTAAACATCGCATGAACACGCAAGCTGTTATCATTGGTGGAACCAGTGGAATGGGAAAAGCCACCGCCGAATTGTTATTGAAAGACGGAGTAGAAGTTATTATTGTAGGAAGAAATACTCCAAAATTAAAAGATGCTCAGAATGAATTGGCTGCTCACGGGACAGTACACACCGTGGCTGCTGACTTATACAATGATCAGGAAGTGGAAACGCTTCGTCAAGTACTGACAAATAACTATAGTAATATTAAATACTTGGTAAATGCGGCAGGTTATTTTAATCCAAAAGCATTTTTAGAGCACACCGAAGCCGACTACAACATGTATTTGGGTTTAAACAAAGCTATCTTTTTTGTAACCCAGACCGTAGCCCAGCAAATGGCAAAAAATGGAGGAGGAGCCATTGTAAACATTGGGTCTATGTGGGCCAAGCAATCAGTCAAAGCTACGCCTTCTTCAGCGTACTCAATGGCCAAAGCAGGTTTGCATAGCTTTACCCAGCACTTGGCTATGGAGTTGGCCGATCACAAGATTAGAGTCAATGGCGTATCTCCAGCTGTAGTAGAAACTCCTATCTATGGAGCCTTTATCGAACCTGACAAAATCAGTGAAACCCTGAAAGGTTTTGATGCCTTTCACCCCATTGGTCGCATTGGTACCGCGCAAGACATCGCCCGTGTGATTTATTTCTTGTTGACCGACCAAAGCGCTTGGGTAACGGGTGCTGTATGGGATGTAGACGGTGGCGTAATGGCGGGTAGAAATTAAGCTCGTAAAGAAAAAACATGAGACAAAGCAGGAAGGGGTTTGAAGTCTTCCTGCTTTATTTTTTGCTTATTTTTTACAACTTGCCTGTGTTTGTAACCAAGCAATGGCAGCCTTGATCACCGGGTCTTGCGCTGGATCTTCTTTTTGATTGCCAATCGTAATCTCTACATCGGGTTTTATTCCATCAGGATATTTATTTCCTTGACGATCCTGAAAAGTGGAGACGGCAATTACCAGGTTAGAGCCATCACTAAGCTTAAACCCTCGGGTACTGGTAGAAGCCCCATAGGTAGTTTCTCCAAACCCTCGGGTGTTTTTTCTACCCTTCAAGATTGTAGCCAACGATTCACCAGAACTGGCCGTGCCTCTATCAATCAAAAAAGCCAATGAGGCATTTTTATCTCCCGCAAAAGCTGCCTCTTTCACCTCGGCATAGGCAGCGTCCTCCTTGCCAGTTTTATGTTTGTATATGGCTTTTCCTGACTTATACAAGTAATAGTCACGCCTGCCCTCACCATCTACAGAGCCAGCCAATGGATTTTCACCTACCAAATGCCCCACGCCCGCAAGCATAGGCCACATATTGCCCCCACCATTACCTCTGAGGTCTACAATCCAGCCGCAAGGTTGTTGTTTACCCATCTCTACAACGAGGTCATGCAGGCGTTGGGCAAACTTGTTGTCTCGCATGCCTTGGGGTACAAATATGCGAGCAATTTTGAGGTTACCCACTTCATGAATGCCGTGTTCAATCTTCATACGACGACCGTAAGGCGAAGGTGCTTTTTTACTGGTGTGCGCTTGAGTTGAGTTTTGATCCTTCCGAGCATTTTTTTCAAGGGTAATCAACGAGTCCGAAAGCTGCAAAAAACTATGGTCATCTTTGAGGCTTTGGAGCGCATACCTTACCAAATGATACACCTCAGGAGTAGTTTTGGCCCCTTGAGCTTTTTCAATGACTTCTTTCCTGAGTTGCTCCCAATTTACCTGTTCGGTGTTGAGGGCATAGGTGCGAATGGTGTCTAATGCCTCATTCAAATAAGCCGCAATTTTGGGATTAGTTTTCGGTGTAGTTTTACAACTTGCTTGCAAAATCAATAACACAATGAGTAATGGATACATGGTTTTTAAAACGTTCATAGTTAAATGGTTTATATGGTTTAAGTTTACTTGGATATGGTTTTGGAGAGTTAGACGAGACTATGGGTAATCCATTACAAATTTGATTAGAAAAGGGGGAGAGGAAAGGGATGAATAGAAGATCAAATAAAAATCCCAGACAGTATATGCAACACAAACTATCTGGGATTTTATTTTAAGAAATATTAGAGAATTAGAAACTGTTAAAGGCGGGTACTTTACCAAACGCAGCTACTTGATGAAAATCGGTGGTATGTTGCAATACTTGGTAATATAGCCTTAAACCTGTTACTTGTCCACCTTGAGTTTGAGGCTCAATGCGTCCTTTTACCTTTACATATTTTTTGCTTTTAGTTACAAAAATCAAAGGCAAGTTTTTAACTACTTGTTTTGCCTTGGCCTGTAGCAACGCAAAGTGATAAGGTAATTGAGAAACCTTATGCAACATATCCTGTATAAATACCTCCTGGTGGTTATACTCTGCCAGCTCTAGGGTATCGCAAACTGCTTCGTTTACATACTCAATTTTACCATTCATCGCTATTTGTTGCGAAGCTAGCAAATCAATATTGGTTGCTTCTGGGGTGAGCGATTCTTGGGCTAATGGTTCTTGTTCAGAGACAATTTCAGTTTGAGCAGACTCAACCTCAACTATTGGCGTTATTGGGTCTTCTTGGAGTGCTGTAGCAGAGGATGTTTCATTGATTGCTACTACCTTGGTTTCTACTGTTGGAGTTTGCTCCGCCTCTGGTATCGCTACTTCGTGAGCAGAAATAATGACTGCTTTTTTTTCTTCTTCTTCTTCTTTTTCTTGGGTTGTTGCTAATGGAGTTGTTTCGGAGGCAACCTGAAGCGCTTCCGTTATCAATTGATTTTCGGAGTCTTCGGTTTTTACGGAATCTGTCACAGAGGGTGAAACCACTTCCTTTGAAGCCACCTTGATTGTAACTACTAGCTCTTTCTCTACTACCTCAGCTTCGTGTACAATGTATTTGTTTTTGCGAGCAAGAAGAGGCATCTCAATGTTTTGCACCAGTGGAGTTTTATACAAATAAGTACGCAGGTAGTTTTGGTAAAAATGATGAAAAGGATGAATGCCCAATACTTCTATGAGTTTATGTCCAATGAGACTTTCGAGCGGCCGTCCCATCATCATAGCCGCGGCAGAATTGGCCACAGTAAAAATAAAATCATCGGGTCGCTGAAAACGATTGAAAGTAGGGGTTAATTTGAAGCGAATTTCTTGTGGGGCTTGCAATAGCCATCTTACAATTTCTTTTCGGTTGGCGTATCCTTTAATCTGTTGCTGGGAGTCATTTATCGAAGGCGATAATGATGTTTGCTGATTCATAGTTCGTTATTTTTCCTGATAGTTCGAATTGAATTTTATATGAACTACCCTTACAAAAACCGTCCTATTTGGCGCTAAAATCCCTTACAAAAGCACGCTAAAGGCTAATTTGAGTAATACTACTTAATACTCACTAGTAATTTGCTACTGCCCTAAATTGGGTTAACTAAAAAGCGATTTTTGCGTAGTGGTCAAATACAAGCACATCCAAAAAAATACCCGGTAAGTGGAGGTTATTGGCTTATTAAAAATAGAGTTGATAAAAAAATGTTAAGATTTAACATCTTTTGAGTACAAAAAGGACAAAGGTGTCTTTATAAGCTATCAGGCTGGGCAAATTCCCTCCTTTTGAAATCAATTCAAATGTGATTTGTCCAATACAAGAAAAATAAGGCAGGTGGCGTAGAATTTGCCCACATAATACCAAAAAAAACAATCTCAAAAATACAATCCCAAGCAATCTCAAAAAGACAATGAATCAAGTATATACAAATCTTATTGCTAAAATAGCCAAGATTGGTATTCGCCCTCAAGACGACAAAGCAACCACGACTACCAAAAATCTATTGGTTTTCCTGGCCATTTTAATGTCATTGGGTGGAATCATGTGGGGGAGTATTTTAGTCGCTTTTAACTTATACCTGCCTATGCTCATTCCATATGGGTATGTGGTCTTGTCTTTTTGCAACATCTTGTATTTTCATTACTCCAACAAGTTTCAGTTTGCCCGGGCCTTCCAGATTATTATGAGCATGTTATTGCCTTTTAGCATGCAATGGATGCTGGGTGGTTTTTTGGCATCAGGTGTAGTTATGTTGTGGTCAGTATTGGCCTTAATGGGTTCTGTTACTTTGCTACGAGGCAAGAACCCTTACCATTGGCTTTTTTTCTTTATTGGGTTGACCTTATTTTCGTTGTGGTTAGAGCCATATATTGCCAGATTCAAACCCGAGATATTTACTTTACAAGTATCTATTGTACTGGTAGTGATCAATATACTCGCTATTATTTCCATTGTATTTATTTTGGCTAAAGTTAAATTAGACAAGGATTTACTGACTAAAAACGAGTTGGCTGAAGCGTACGAAAAACTCAATCTGGTAAATGAAGAAAATATTCAAAAACATAATGAAATTGCCAGTAAAAACGATGAGTTGAGAACCAGTGAAGAAGAATTGCTCCAAAGCCAGGAAGAACTAAGAACTGTAAACTCTCAATTAGAAAATCATCGCCAAAAGTTGGAAGAGACAGTCGAGGCAAGAACCAGTGAATTGAGAGAAAAGGAAATTGCCCTCAAACAAAACTTAGAAGCGCTTAAAACAAGCCAACTCGAGCATCAAAAACTCGCTTTGATGATGGACAACACCGATGATTTTGTCGTGTTATTAAGTATGGATGGCCAAGTATTGTACATTAATAAATCGGGTAAAAAAGTACGGGGAATTGCAGATGACGTTGATATTTTTGCCCTCACAATCGAAGATTTTGATGTGAAAGAAAGCCCCATAAGTTTAATAGGAGAAGTCATACCAGAAGTGGCTGAACATGGGCAATGGATTGGTGAAATAAAACAACGCCACTTTAAGCATAATGAATTGATCGATGTGCATACCAGTGTGTTTCCGGTAATTAATCACGAGACTGAAGAGTGGCTGTGTTTTGCGATGATTCAACGAGATATTACCCTCCAAAAAGCTGCCCAGGAAATGCTGATGGAGCAAGAAGAAGTACTTCGTATCAATGCTGAAGAGCTCGAAACCAAGATAGAAGAACTCAACCAGGCTCAAATAGATATGAAGGCGGCCAAAGACCTGGCAGAGCGAGCCAATGAAGCCAAAACCCAGTTTTTGGCCAATATGAGTCACGAAATTCGTTCGCCGCTCAATGCCATTGTGGGATTTAGCCAAATCCTGATGATGCGCAGCAAAAACATTGAAATGGCCCGAGAGGACAAACAGTATCTCGAAAACATCAAGATGAGTGGTGAGAACTTGTCAGAGTTGATCAACAATATCCTGGATTTATCCAAAATCGAAGCAGGTAAACTTACTACTTCCATCGAGACCTTGAACGTGAAACAATTATTCAAGGCCATTTTTCACATCAACAAAGCCAAAACCATCGAGAAAGGCATCAAGTTTAATTATGACTTTGACGAACGCATTCCTGAGTTGATTAGCTCAGATCGCACCAAACTCAACCAAATCTTGATGAATCTCACCTCCAATGCCATTAAATTTACTCCCTCTAACCGTCAGGTAAATATTACTGCTCGCAAAGTACACGACAAAAAACAGATTCTATTTGAAATAGAAGACGAAGGCATTGGTATTGCTGAAAATAGGATAGAGCACATTTTTAAACCATTTGAGCAAGCCGATAATTCGGTAACCCGTAAGTTTGGCGGTACTGGCCTGGGGCTAACCATTACCAAAAAAATGATAGAATTGCTGGGAGGAAGCATTGCGGTGCAGAGCAACGAAGGTGAAGGAACCGTGTTTAGTGTGTTGTTGCCTTACGAAGAAGCCACTCAAGTAGAAATTAACCGAGAACAGTACAACATAGATGGGGTAGTATTTAGCCCTAAAAATAAAGTATTGGTAGTAGAAGACAACCAACTCAACCAAGACATGATGCGGGCTATTTTTCAAGAGCTCGGATTGACAATGCACCTGGCCGAAAATGGGGTAGAAGGATTGGAAAAAGCCAAAGAGATTCATCCAGATTTGATTTTGATGGATATGCACATGCCCTTGATGGATGGCATTGAGACCACTCGTAAGATCAGGGAACTGGCTGACTTTCAGGATACTCCTATTGTAGCAGTATCAGCCGATGCTTTTACTGAGCAACAAAAAAAGGCTTTTGATGCGGGAGTAAACGAGTATATTACCAAGCCCATTGATTTTGATAAGCTTTTACCTGTAATGGTAAAACATCTCAAAAAAGAAGAGGTCAGTGACACCACGCAAAGTACGGCTCTAAATGGACATAAAGCGTTGTCGGCAGAAGCATTACAAACCATTGAAGCCAAGCTTCAACAAATTGAACAAATTCCTATTTTTGAAACCAAACAAATTGTAGGGTTGGTCAATGAAATTCGTGATTTGAGCGAAGGTACCAACGCTCCTTATCTGGTACTGTGTGACAAGATAGAGGATGCCGTATTTGCTGGAGATGAAGAAATGCTGAAAGAGCTACTGACTGAAATTGAATAGGTCAAAAGCTCCTTAAACACTATTGAATACATCTTTATATATAGATAAATGAAGAAATTATTAATAAAGGTTTACAATGTTGGTGTTACGCCTGAGATGGATCGCGATGATATCTCTCGAGTTCGTATTATCAACCAATTGTGCTTTTTTCTGTTATTGACCAGTGTTTTAGGCTTTATTCCTTATTATATCTACATAGGTTCGTGGCCTTTACTGCTTACCGAAATTCCAGGAGACATTACTTATCTGGCCGCTTTCTTTTTAAACTATCGTCGCCAATACCTGGTTGCTAAAATACTCTTGTTGGGTGCTTTTAACTTGTTGATGCTATACATGATACCCTCTATTGGCAAAGAATGGGGGTTTCAATATACTTATGTGGTGCTCATCGTCGTGCCTATGTTTATCTTTAATGAAAAAGAGAAACGTTATCGGGCCATTTTCAACGGAATAGCACTTACCTTTTTGATTTTGTTAGAGTTTACCAATTATCAGTTATTTTTTTCAGCACCTATTGAGCGTCCCGATCGCATTACAAAGTTTTCGCTTTTGAGCATGTTGATTTTTATCAATTACCTGATAGCCAGCAGCTTTATCAAGCAAAATCGCCGAGCACAGGATAAGATATTGCATTTATTGGAGGAGTCACAAGCTCAAAATGATGCCCTGATGAAAAGCCAAAAAAAGCTTTTGTACCAGTCAGAGGAATTAATGGCCAGCGAGATAGAAATGCAGCGTACTTACGAAGAGGTCAAAATATTGAATGGCAGGCTGGAAGAAAAGGTAGAAGAGCGTACCAAAGAACTGAACAAAAAAGTCAAAGAACTTAAAGAAGCTCAAGTTGAAATGAGGCATTCCAAAGAAATTGCCGAAAAAGCCAATCAATCTAAAACCCGTTTTTTGGCCAATATGAGCCACGAGATTCGTTCGCCGCTCAACGCCATTTTAGGTTTTAGTCAAATCCTGAAGTTGAGAAGTCCTGAATTAAACCTACCTACTGAAGATCAGCAATACCTCAACAACATCAAGATGAGTGGGGAAAACCTTTCGGAGTTGATCAACAATATTTTAGACTTATCAAAAATTGAGGCTGGTAAACTCTCTCTATCCAAAGAAGATCTAAACCTTAAACAACTATTCCAGTCTATTTTCCATATCAACAAAGCCAAAGCTCTGGAAAAAGATATTCAGTTCATCTATGATTTTGATGCCCGATTGCCAGAGTTTGTGTGTACCGATCGCACCAAACTCAATCAAATCTTGATGAATTTGACCAGCAATGCGATTAAGTTTACTGATTCGGGTAAAAAAGTACAGTTATTGGCTTACAAAGACGAAAACGAATCAATTGCAGTGTTTAAAGTGATAGACGAAGGTATTGGGATTGCGGCCAACCGCCTGGAGAGTATTTTTGAACCTTTTGAGCAAGCCGACAATTCAGTAACCCGTCGTTTTGGAGGTACTGGGTTGGGACTTACCATTACTCGGCAAATGGCTCGTTTACTAGGCGGAGATGTAACCGTAGAAAGCGTAGAAGGAGAAGGGGCTACTTTTATAGTAACTATTCCCTATGAAGCTGCTTCGCAAAGGGTAAAGAAAACGGTAAAGGTAGAGCCACAGGATGTTACATTTGCCAAGGACAATAAGGTATTGGTGGTAGAAGATAACCAACTCAATCAGGAAATGATGCGGGCCATGTTTCATCAACTGGGCCTTGAGATGCATTTGGCAGAAAATGGAGTAATAGGAGTGCAAAAAGCCCAGGAGATTTTGCCTGACTTGATTTTGATGGATATGCATATGCCTGAAATGAGTGGGTTAGAAGCCACTAAAAAAATTAGAAATACCGAAGGCTTGTTCAAAACACCCATTGTGGCTTTGTCGGCCGATGCTTTTAAAAACCAACAGCGAAGAGCTTTTCGCAATGGAGTGAACGAATATCTTACAAAACCGATTGATTTTGAAAAGCTGTTTCCGGTATTTAAAAAATATTTGAGGATAGAGCCTGAAGAAGGGCAAGAAAAGAAACAAGGAGAAAAAGCATCGTCAGAATCGCAGGTGCTGAGTGTGGAAAAGTTGCAGGAAATCACAACTTTATTACAAAAAATTGAAAATACGCCTATATTTGAAACGAAGCGCATTCTGGGTCATATCAATCAAGTGAGAGTTTTAAGTGAAGGTTCTCAATCGGCCTATCTCGCGCTATGCGATCAACTAGAAGATGCGGTATTTGCTGGAGACGAAGGTTTACTAAAAGAATCGCTTAAAAATAGTCTACACAATGAGTAAGATACTAATACTGGACGACGAGCGCCAGGTAATACAACAAGTGAGCACATTGCTGGAATCCTTTGGTTATGACTATGACTTCATTCCCAAAGCCGATTTTTTGTTTAGAAAACTAGACAGCGATCATTTTGATTTAATCTTGCTTGACATCAACATGGCTGGAAGAGATGGGGTGTCGCTTTTGCGGGAACTTAAAAGTACCGAAGCCTACCATGACATTGAGGTGATTATGATGACGGGTGAAACCGATGACCGGGTACTCTCAGAATGTTTTGAGTTGGGAGCGGCCGATTACATCACCAAACCCATCAAAGAACTAGTGCTACGAGCCAGAGTAAAAGCAGTGATAGACAAGCAGATGTATATTCGCGAAATCAGCAAGCAAAAACGGTTGTTGGCAGAGCAAAAGGCCATAGTAGACGAAAAAAACAAAAACATTACCGATAGTATCAAATACGCCAAGCGTATTCAGGAAGCCATTTTACCAGATCAAGCCGTCTTGCAAAGTATATTGCCTGAGCACTTTATTTTGTTTAAACCCCGTGACATTGTCAGTGGCGATTTTTACTGGTTTCACCAAATAGATCATCGAGTAGTATTGGCAGCGGTAGATTGTACTGGACACGGTATTCCAGGTGCTTTTATGAGTATGATTGGGAATATTTGCCTTAAAAACATCATCAAAGAAAATCCTGATATTCACGCCAACGAAGTATTGAACGAATTGCACATCCAAATATGTACGTTGCTTAAGCAAGAACAAACCGATAACCGTGACGGAATGGATATGGCCTTGGTAATTATTGATCAAGACCAGAAAAAAATGGAGTTTTCAGGAGCTAAAAACCCATTGCTATATTTCCAGAATGGTTATGCCACCAAAATCAAAGGTGACAAAACACCCATTGGGAGCAATTGGAAGCGTAACCAGAACGAACGTAACTTTACCAATCATGTGATTAATCTGGAGGTGCCTACCACTATTTATTTATATTCTGATGGTTACCAGGATCAGTTTGGAGGAGAGCATAATGAAAAGTTCATGAGCAAGCAATTGCTTGAGTTACTTACCGAAATCCACGCAAAACCGCTCACCGAACAAGGCCACATTTTGGACAATAAAATGGCTCAGTGGATGGTCATGGGCAACGAATCTCAATTGGATGATATCTTGATCATTGGAGCAAAGATAGACTTATAGAATTGTGAATAAAGAAGGGTCTACTTATTCAACATTCACTATTCTTTAATCGATATTCATTATTCTTTTTTAAAACCTAGCCCCCACAACTATCGGCTTTTTAAAACGTTCTTTATTGCCGCTAAGATCAAAGGTTTCTACAAAAATGATATAGTAGCCCATACGCACCCTTTGGCCCGAATCGTTGGTGCCATCCCAGGTATAAAAGCCCTCGGTAGCGGCCAAGTCGTTTTGTACCAGCCTCTTTACCTGTCGTCCTCGTTTATCAAAAATAGTCATATTGACCGTGGTCCCACTTTGAGCAAATTTGTAATTGATGGTTACAAAATCGCGGTCTCCATCACCATTGGGGGTAATTACCTGATTATCCAATGTAATGTTTTCACCTCCACCTGCTACGCCACTTTGTTGCGAGTTGGGTAAACCAGGAGTAGCAAAACCTACCGTACTAGCCGCCGATTGCCAACTATTTGAGTTGTTGACAGGAGCCGTAAAACTGATGCGTTCCAGTGAGACCCCGTTTTTATCGTCAATCAAAGGAAAATGAAAATCATCTTTGTAATCAAACCGTTCCATCAACTGATTAAGATTGTTGAGCAAAATCACTGATCCTTCCGAATCGTTGTATCCAGGGAGGGTAGCCATCACCAAAAAAGTAGAATCAGGAGTGCGTGGGTAATTCATCTGAATATCGGCTTGATTGGTCGTGAGCACTCGGTAATTTTTAGGAGCCAAGACCGAATTTTCACTAGTCAGAAGTTTCAGATTGGCTATATTCCCATCACTGTCTACATTGCCCAGTTGCCAGTCTTTCAGGTTGATGTATTTGTCGGAGTTGTTGTAGATTTCTACAAAATCGACACCCCCAGTACGAGGGTTAAACAATACCTCATTGAGTACAATATCGAGTGAATCTCCCTGTTCGGCCAGTGCAAAACGAGTGGTATTGGTAGTACCAAGGGCATTGCCGCTACAGTCATTGGCATTATTGACGGTAAGCGTATATACCGTTTTGGTTTGCAAAGCAGTAGCGACTTTCAGTTGCACTACTTTGAAGTCGGGACCTATCAAAGTAACATTTTGTACCGAGGCGCCATTACTTAGGGCATAAACGGCATTGACCAAACTGGTACTATCCATTTTTTCATTGAAAGTAACTGTGACTGTATCGGTATTAAGCGCTTCGGCTTTGAGCAGAGTAGGCGCGTTTTGGTCAGGGTTTACTGCTTTCACCGAGTTTTCTTGGCCAGGAGTACCTCCTGCGGTGGCAGTGGCTGCTCGCCAGTTGTCCACCTCCCCACAAGGATTATCAGTAT
>DMXI01000337.1 GCA_003483885.1 Microscillaceae bacterium | reverse complement strand
TTTTTTGCTTCGTTTTTTTGGCTACAGAAAAAAATGAAGGGCTTTTAAAGCTGTAAGCACCTGATTTTTAGATAAGTAATCCACTGATTAGGGAGCAGAAATACACCAAATTAAATACCATCGTAAATCGTTAAGTTGACGCGCATGCGATACATCGGGATTTGCAAAGTTGATCGATATTCCACATTCATTTTTTTAGAACAGCTCTTAACTTAATGACATTGACCTGTATCTATATACTTAACACGGGGTTATCTGATTTGTTAGCGAAGATCAATCGTTAACATTCGTAACAAGCTGAAGTAAATGTTTGCCCTTGTGAAAGGTGCAAAAACCAACGAGGATTGCTTGCCTTGAGGTAAAAAACGCATTGCTCCAAATCGGTTTCATTTTCGCCAAAACATTGTTTTTTAGGATCATAATAATGAAAGGTAATACCTTGATCGTCTTGTTTGGTAGACTGATGGTATTCCAGTACTTGTAGTTCAGCAATATATTTTTCTGCGTTTTCGTCACTTTCAAACAAATCAAGTTGTTCAGAAAATTGCTTGTCATAGTTGGCACTACGGATAGAACGATTTTGATATTTTGTCCACCAGGCTATATCTACAATCTCGGTAAAAAGAGGTTGTTCGGCATTGAAAGGATGCAGAGAATCCATCAATAAGCATAAAAAGAATAATTTGCCATCTGGAATGTTTCTTTCTCCATCTTCATATAATAAAAACACCCGCAGAAACAAATCTTCTCCCTGGATTTCTTCTACGCGTACCCCATAAAGTTCAGTTGCCATTATTAATTTTTGTTTAGAATCAGGTTATTAAAAAACTTTCTCATTTGTATGAAACAACAATCTACCTTACTAAATCAAGATAGATTGTTGCCATAAAAGTATTATTTATTCATTAAAAACTGGCCATGGGGATCATCTATAATCATGAGCCACTCTCCATTTTTTTGCTTTCGCAAAATGGCCACTGATAGGCCACTTTGCTTGATTACGGTACCATCAGGTGCTTTTGCCGTCATTTTCCAAGGTGCAATGTGGGTGGCCACATCTCCGGCAATAAACACTTCGTGTCCGCTATAAGTAAACTTAGGATTTGCCTGAGCCATTCCGGCAAACATTTTTCGTAATACATTTGCCCCAGAAACAGGCGATCCTGGCTCAAATACTACTACTGCATCAGGCTCATAACAAGTCATGACTTTATCTATGTCTTTGTTTTGAAAGGCTTTTGTCATTTTTGTGATTACCCTCAGTACTTGTTTTTGTTCTTGGGTCATCTTGTTTGTTTGGGCATTTGCGGTCACTGAGATTATTCCCAATAATGCAACCATCAATAATAAATGTTGTGTTTTATAAATCATAAAGCGTTTGTTTTTGATAATAATATTTGCTTTATCATTTAGACACTTCCTCACAATATCTGTGGCAGTAAACACCAATTAATTTTGATAATAGTGTATGTAGCGTTTTGTGCGTTCATAGACAAGTTCATCAAAAAAGGAGAAGCAAATCATTGCTTCTCCTCAAATTAATTGTTACTGCGAGTGTTTATCAGCCTGGGATAACTTTTACTCACACCATCTTGTCAGGTTTACCACATTTTGTGCCCCAGCTACAATGTTTTGTGTTACACGATTGGTTCCGCAAAAATAAATTTGCTGAGAATCGAAAGTGTAAGTACCCGGTGTGAGATAAAAGGTAGTGGTACCTCGCTCAGGCCAGAAATACGACACACTCCCATCGGCATTGGTTCTTTGAGCAAACAAGTCTACTACCGAATAACTGGTGTTGCTGGTGGAACCATCAATCAAAACCGTCACTTCTATTGCTTGATTTGCCAAAGAAGCAATGCTGGCTTGTGATTGAGCGTTTGCAGCAGGCAATGCTGGTTTTACCTCTTCCTGGTGGTTACAGGCACTCATAGTAACTGCTACCGCCAAAATGGCTAAGAATACAAACTTTTTCATTGTTTTATTTTGTGTTTTGTGGATGATATTAATATGCTAAACTTAGCCAAAACGATGAGTGTACCTATGTTGCAATTTAACATGACGTATTACCTTATCTTTAATTAGATAAACCACTACCTTTCAACTACTTACACAAAACAAACATTACCAAAACACCGATAACCAATGTTGGGTATTTCTCTCCGTAATTTTTCTTTATATTGGGGCTTGAGTCATCATAAAAGCATAGCATTAATTTAACTTTGTGAGTGGTCAGGAATTATCTTACCCCAATAAGTTCCCCAAACGGTTTTTGATCATATCCGTCGCTTCGGTCATAATGCGATCGATGAGTTCCTGGCAGGTAGGAATATCGTTGATGAGGCCTACCACCATTCCGCAAGACCAAGCTCCAATCTCCATATCACCCTCCATCATAATCTTAGGATATACTCCAGCTACTTCATCTATGATATCCTCAAACTTGATATTGGCACCCAAACGCGCTTCTTTTTCCAGCAAACGTTCTACCGCGGCATTGTTCATCACTCGCTCAGTATTACGCAAAGGACGCATCACCAGACGAGTATCCAGTTCGGTGGCATTCAGAATAGCCTGCTTTACATTTTCGTGCACAGGTGCTTCCTTGGTGGCAATAAAGCGAGTCCCCATATTCATTCCTTCGGCACCCATTGCCAAAGCGGCTACCAGGGAGCGGGCATCAGCCATTCCACCCGAAGCCACAAACGGAATCGTCAGTTCTTCGTCGGCTCTGGGTAGCAAAATCATATTAGGGATATCGTCTTCGCCAGGGTGGCCACCACACTCAAACCCATCTACCGATACCGCATCACAACCAATTTTTTCGGCTTTAAGGGCGTGGCGCACCGACGTACATTTATGAATTACTTTGATCCCTGCATCCTTTAGATAAGGTAAATAAGGTTGAGGGTTACGTCCCGCGGTTTCTACGATTTTTACGCCACCCTCTATAATGGTTTTGATGTACCCTGGATAGTCAGGGGCGTTCACCGTAGGCAAAAAGGTAAGGTTAACCGCAAAAGGTTTATCGGTCAGGTCTTTACATTTGGCAATTTCGTTGGCCAAATCAGCCGGTGTTTTTTGGGTCAAACCGGTAATGGTGCCCAGGCCTCCCGCATTGGACACGGCCGCGGCCAGTTCGGCAAAGCCTACATAATGCATCCCTCCTTGCATAACGGGGTGCTCAATACCAAACATTTCGGTTATTTTAGTTTTCATATTTCATGTTTTTAGTGTAATCGTCATTGAGTATAGGCAGAGCCTACAAGATTAAAGGTAGTCAGAAGATGACTATAAGTCAAATTACAAAAACAGGCCTACATAAAATTGCACCTGAGAAGCCTCTTTTCTTGGTTACACGTATAATTTATACCAGGAAATTTTATGCAACATTCTAAATCCTTAAGAGAACGATCAATGTGATCCACAGAATTAGTTTACCCTACGGCTCACTTTGTACTAAAAACAAAAGCCATTGATCACGCGACCAATGGCTCTTTTTTTATTAAGTACAACAATATCAATTGTCTCTTTTCTCGAAGTTTTCTTTTTTTCTGATTTTTAAGCGCCTCACAGCCAGGTAAATAATCAATACCAGGCTTATTGCTCCAAATAGTCCGTAGGCACCCCAAATCACATAATGCATTGTTTCCATCTTATTTGAGTTTTACGGCGGTACCATAGGCCAATATTTCAGATGCCCCTTTCATAACCATAGAGGTTGTAAACCTGACCCCAATAATGGCATCAGCTTGCATTTTCTGGGCGTCTCTAATCATACGTTTGAGGGCTTGTTCGCGAGAATGGGCTTGCAATTTGGTGTATTCTTCTACCTCTCCTCCTACTATGTTTTTGAGGGCGGCAAAAAAATCTGAGGCGAAGTTTCTGGTTCTTACGGTGCTGCCTCGGGCCACACCTAAAATCTGAGCGATGTCCCGGTTGGGAACGCTTTCTACGGTTGATATTATCATTTGATCCTTATGTTAAGATGATACTAGAATTTAAAAGGTTAAAAGCCTTGATAAGTCATACATCAGGCTTTTGATCCTATATTTTATTACGCAAATATGGAGAGACAGTTCCACTAAATTGAAATTTTATTTGGATAATAACACTTTATCAAAATATCATATTGTTTAAAAGCATATTCCCCCTATACATTCTAAGAATTGCACAATCATCTCTTTATGAAAAATCTATGCTTACCTTAAAAAGCAACGTCATCGCTTCTACTGATGATCTGTTTACGCAGGACATTGCTTATCAGTAATTTATTTTTGGAACACAGATCGCTCGGATTCAACAGATGATTACAGGTTTTTTCTGTGTTTATCCGCCAAATCTGTATAATCCGTGTTCTAATTACGTCATTTCCATTGATGTATTTTAGGAACCAAGGTATTAGGACTCGGGATGACTTTAAGCTATGAAGCAGCACGTCATCTTCATTGACGTGTTTTGAGCTACAATCACAGTATATTGCTTGCCTACAAAGCTTCTCGATTGAACTCCTTATTCTGACTCCAAAGCAGCCATAATCTGCTGGTAAGCTCCCCTGCTGGGACGTTTGGCGTTGCGGTGCCAAATTTTGCCTTCTTTGTCAATGATGATATAATGCGGGAAAGCACGGACATTGTAGGCATGTGTCACGGAGTTTTTAATGCCAGGGGCATTCAAGTGAATTCCTTCAATTTGTTTTCTTTCTACGGCCCGTTTCCACATTTTCGCGTTTTGGTCTACCGAAATGTACAAGAATACTACTGGTTCCGCTTTTAATTTTTCTTTCAACTTTTTGGCGTGAGGTACTTGTCTCATACAAGGTGGACACCAGCTTGCCCAAAAATCCAGGAATACTACTTTACCTCTAAAATCACTCAACGATACTTGTTTACCTTCTATGTTTGTAAGTGTAAATGCTGGAGCAGCCTGGCCTTTGTCTAATTGTTTGGCAACTTGGTATTGGGCCTTGAGCAATTTCTCTAGTGCAGGCAAGCGATTCAAAGCCAAACAATCATCATACATCGTTTGTAATTTAGCCAAAGGAAAATCTCCACTGGTTAACCCTCCACATACTATTTTTGCAAGTTGGTGTGAAAGTAGTTGTGGCGCTTTTTTGCCTTCTATCGTCTTCTTTACAAAGTTATAATAATCCCTGGTGGAGGTTTTTTCAGGGTTCTTCTGGCGAAATTTATGTTTTAAATAAAGGCTTACTAAATATTGGTAGTCAGTAGATCTTACCCATTCGTCTTTCCAGGGAAATGATTGGGGTAGTTGGCTATAATAATCTTTAGGGAGAATCAATTTTCCTTTGATAAGAAACACCTTATTTTCAGGGTACACCAATAAATTTTTCCAACGTTGCACTTCAAACATACGGGTTTGGTATTGCACAAATGCTTCATTGAGATTTTGTTGGCGCTGATATTTTTTTAGTAAATTCATTTGAGCCTGATGTTGGGTTTTGAGGTAAGTCAAGAATTCATCTGGGTTCATCCTCTCGAGATAATCATAGATTTTATATTGTTTACCGTTGGCCATAAACTCCTGATAATAAGCCGCTAAAAATTGATTCTCTGCGCCATTTTTTCCAAAAAATTTTAATGTGGATAGTAAATCATTTGCATTTGTAGATAGCCTCAAAGGCTTGCCTGGCTCTAATAAGATCGGTACATCGATTCTACCATATTTGAAGAAAGCAGGCTGTTTTTGTTTTAAAGGAATATCGATCGAGAATTTACCTTGTTCGCTCAGTTGAGCGTTGAATGTTTTCTTAGAATACCGAATAAACTCGGCATAATAATATATGCTGACCTGAGTTACTTTGTACTGCTGAATATCTCCACTAATGTTGACTGTATTTTGAGCCACCACAGTGAATACACTGCATAAACTCATCATCAGAATTAGGCAAAATTTTCGGAGGATAGTGTGAGAGTTGTCCATGGTTACACTTCGTTTTTGTTTACATATTGTTTAACTTTAACTCTAAATAGTTAAACAAAACATCCTTTTACAAGGGTATTCCGATAGGTAAACAAATACGCCGATAAGTTGCAGTATGGATCGTTGGCTGGAAATGGCCCTCGGTCAGTAATTATATGAAACAATCAATAATTCTGAGAGTAACCTTTTGCGTACCTCAGTTTTATTATCATTCAGGGATACCGCAATTAATAAATTTTCCAACCAGCTATCTGCATATATCAATCCATTCAACCGAGGCTTTTCATTACAAGATAAGTGTAGCTCCAAAATACGTTTTAATCACCTTTGGTCTCCTTTCAGTAAGACCAAAGGCTTGAAAACGATTTGTGAAAACCCAGAACTGAGGTAATTGTGGCTTTGGTAGGGCACTCACCGCCTGATCAAAACTTGAATATCAAAGAATTCGTCGGCTCGTAAGGACACTAGATACTGGGGTGATTTTGCCTCAACAATGCTTAGTATCAAGGCAATAAGATCGATATATTAAAGACTAATAGGGTCTTCCTGCTTATAATAGTAGGCATTATCACGATTCAATTTGCAGGTAAGAAAAAGTCCCACAAAATCATCCTATAAATGAGTTGTGATCATCTTTAATATAGCCATAAGCAGGTTTTGACACAAACAACGTAACTTCAGTTACTAATTTTGCGGCCCATCTGCCAAAATACTCTTGACCGATGAGGCACCAAAAAAGCCCAGCCCTCCATTGCTAATATTGGTAGGTGGCGATGCAGGAGCAGAACTGAAAGGTTTTTTGGGCGAAAACAAACGGTTCTCTACAATAGAAGAAGAATACTCATAATATGCTTTGCTTATTGAATGAATCTGTACTTCAAGTTTCGTATTTGGAATAAACTGAGGGCTAGCCAATTCCTGATTAAATACGCTCTCGTCTTCCAGCTTTAAGTCGATTACCTTGTGGGGCAATAATTGATCGTCAAAAACAAAAATTTGGGACGATATGAGTTGCCAAAAATTGTTAGGTCCTTCCGAGTATCCTCCTATTAGATATAATTCATTGGTGATGGGGTCTACCGTATAAGGTAGATAAAAAAACCGATAATAATTTTTTTGTTGTTGGGGTTCTTCAAAAGATATCAAAGGAACTCTTGAATCATTCAACTTGTCCTGGCTTTTAGTGTACTTTACTTCATCTATAGTTGGCGGCTCGGTAGGTATAGTAGCCACTGCTTGATACACTTGCCCTTCATGAGTAACAGTAAGTGTATAAGTTCTTCCTGCTACTCCTTGTATATGGGTAGTGCTATAAAGTCCTTGATCTACCCACTCACCTAATCCCCCATCTTGGGTTAAATCAACATCCCAAAACTGAAGCGAATCCACATTCCCTTGGTCATCGCTAATGGTTACCTGAGCATTATTGATGGCTTCAAACTCACGAGAAACGGCCAATTCTTGTTCAAGGTTGAACTTCTGAGTAAGATCAGTACTGCTTCGGGTAATTCGCACAAAATAAGGTCCTTCTTGGTCGGTGATCAAACCGTGAATGACAAGCTTTGGCTCACCAGTCAGCAAAGACTTATCGATTTTCTCCTCACAACTAGTAAAAGTGACCAGGGTGAGTAATAAAAGTGCGGGTATATAAAAATACTTGTTTATATATATGCGTGTAATGTTCATGGCTCTAGAATTTAAAGTTATAGTTGATAGAAGGCATCAGCCCGAATAAGAAAAGTTGAAAAACCTGTTCTTCTCGTAGATTACCAGAAAGATAGTATGTCACAGGGTTTTTGCGGTTGTAGGCGTTGGTTACCCCAAAATACCATTCCCCTTGCCATCTTTTTTGCTCTTTGCTTTTGAGTTTTACCCCAAAATCCAACTGATGAAAATCCGGAAGTTTGAATCCATTCCGAGATGAGAAATACTGAATAGGTTCTCCGTAGCCGCTTTCATAAAGCCCTTGTGGTACTGTAATGCCAGCCCCAGTGATGTAGGAATAGTTGGCCGAGATTTGCCATCTTTTACCCAAGTCATGCGATACTATCACCGAAAGATTATGACGGCGATCATAACGGGGTGAGTAGGTTTGGTGGTTGTTTACCCCTTCTATTGTTCGCTGTACCTTTGAGAGCGTATAGCTCACCCAACCTTTGAACTTCCCCTTTTTCTTTTCAAGCAATAACTCTAAACCGTAAGCTTTGCCCTGACCGGTTCTTATTTGGGTAGCAATGTGTTGGTTAAGAAAAATGTTTGCATTGTCTCTATAATCAATCACATTATTGATCCATTTGTGGTACACTTCTACCGAGATGCCATACATTCCTTTACGTAGTTCTTTGAAATAACCAAGAGCCACCTGATCGGCAAAACGAGGCTTAATATTATTGTCTACCGGAAGCCATACATCTGTTGGCAGACCAATGGTCGCATTATTGACCAAATGCAAATACTGAAAAGTGCGATTGTAAGAAGCTTTAATAGCACTGGTAGAGCTGACCAGAAGCCTTGCTGAGGCACGGGGAGCCAACCCAAAATAGGTAGTCATGATTTCATTGTTGCCAAATGAGCGTTCCTGCTGAGGTTGTCCATCACCATCGTAAGTGTACTGGGTGCCTTCTCCAATATTATGAAAGGTAGAAAACCGTACTCCATAGTTTAATGACAATTTGCTATTCACCTGATATTCATGACTTACATAAAACCCTGTCTCAAGGGCTCTTTGAGAATCCAAAGCCAGTGATTGTACCGCAGATGAATCATTAAGAGCCTCTACCCTGCCAGGAGCAAATTGGTGATGGGTCAATGCCAACCCAAAGTTGAACGTATGCTTGGGAGACGCAAAATAATCAAAGTCTAGTTTAATGGCTTGTTGTTGTTGATTGGCCAGCCATCTGAAGTTTTGCAACTCGTTTTGAATGGTATAACTATAGTCAAAATTGCCATACACCAAAGTAAGGTTGCTAAACAAACGAGAATTGTAAATATGGTTCCAGCGAAAAGTACCAGTTTGATTACCCCAATCCAATGTGTTGTTCTCAAAGGCCAGTTCATTATAGAAGTGATCGTTTCCAGCAAAAGCTGAGAAATATATTTTATTGTTTTTGTTGAGTTGTATATTGATTTTAGCGTTGAGGTCATAAAAATCAATTTCATTGTTCTCGCCAAACTTATCCACCCCAGGTAGTATGCCATTTAAGTTTTTGGCAAAGTAGTTACCTGTTTGCCCAAGATACCCATACCTGCCCGATACCAGGTAAGATACGTTTTTTCCCAGAGGACCTTCTACCGTTAAACGGCTACCAGCCAGTCCTATACCACCTTTTACAGCAAATTTTTGATTGTTGCCTTCCTTCATTCGAATATCCACCACCGACGAAAGCCGCCCTCCGTATTTGGCTGGTATGCCTCCTTTGTATACCTGCACATCCTTGATGGCATCTACATTAAAAACCGAAAAGAAACCCAACGAATGAGACAAATTGTACACTGGGGCACCATCCAGCAAAACCAAGTTTTGATCATAAGAACCTCCCCTTACCGAAAAATTGGCGGTACCTTCACTGCCATTTTGAATGCCAGGCAAAAACTGAATCGTTTTTAATACATCTGCTTCGCCAGCTAGCATTGGGGCAGTTTTGATTTGATTAATCTCTACCGAATGAGCACTCATTTGTACTGCCCGAATGCCTTCTATCTCTTCTTTTTGTTTGGCTTTTACGACAACTTCTTCCAAATTACTGATGGCAGAAGACAATGCCACATTCATGAGCTGGTTTGCTTCTATGTTCATCTTTTTCTGGAATCGCTCATAACCAATATAAGAGAATAAAAAGGTGTACTCTCCTGGTGGAAGTGTTATAGAATAAAAGCCATAAGCATTGGAGACTGTCCCTATGCCTAGTTCGGGAATATACACAGAAGCTCCTATTAATTGCTCTCCATCTGCTTTATCCGAAATAGTTCCGTTAAGGGTAACCTTAGCAACAGCATATTTTTTAATAATGATTTGCCCCGCTGCCTGCTCAAACTTAAGTCCCGCTTTTTGCAACAATTTCTGTAAAAAATCATCCAGTTTCCATTGAGTTTTATGAAGGCTATACCTTTGATTGGGAATAATCTTTTCATCGTAGGCAAACTTAACCCCATAAGCGCGGTTAATCTCTTCTAGAAATTCCAGAATGGTGCCACTGGTTTGCCGCAGTGTTATCGTAGAATTTAATACCTGTGTATTTTGTGCAAATAACACTGTAGATAGCGCCAATAAAGTTGCTAACAAAATCAGCTTTTTGTTAAACAAATAACTGCAAAAATATGTACCCATTGCTTGCTATAAAATCAATCGTTATTTCAAATTTTCCCTTACGACAACTAAGTAGCAAGACACCCTAAGTATTTTTTAGAAAATCAGGCACAAATTGAAATCCTAAAGTGTAGGCATTTGATTTCAAGTCACTTAGGGTGTTAAAAAAATTACACAAACAAAAGAATACTCTGAGAAAGTAAGCGGTATTATGAATAAAAGTGCCTAATTAGTTGAGGCTACTGCTTTTACTGGAGCTACATATGCCAGTACTGCTTCGCTGGTTGCCTGGTTTATAGCTTTGGCTACGCACTAACCTACCAAATCTGCTGCAGTGGCGATGTTTCCATGCGCTACCAGAGGCTCAAAAACAACCTCTATCCCCATTGTATGTAAAGTTTCTACTACAGTGGGGTAAGTGGTAGCGGTGAGGCCAGCTAACAACCCTAATGAAGCTAAAATCAAAGCTCCTGAGCACATAGAACAAATGATCTGACGTTCTGGATTTAACTGAAAACGTTTTAGATAATCAGCAGCTTTGATAAGGTTACGTGTTCCGCTACCACTGGCAAATAACACAATATCGGTAAATTGATCAAAGCGACAATATTGATTGTTTTCATCAAAAAATAGTCACACAAAATATCCACTCCTCTCAAGTATACCAATTAGCATCTGTTAAATTTTAATGATAAATAGATACCTCTCTCTCCTAAAAATTAATCTGACAATTAGGCAACCATTCTCTAAGCTTAGCGATCTCGTCATCAGCTATGGGGTTGGTTTGTATCCATAATTCTCTCAGGTTTTGTAATGCTTTTATCTCCTTGGGCAGGTGGGTAATTCGGTTCCCATTCAAGTGCAACCAAACCAAACTTTGCATTTGACCAATTTCGGCAGGCAAAACTTCCAATCTATTGTTAAACAAGGCCAGTCCAGTGAGTTTTGGTAACGAACACAGCTCTTTAGGCAACTTCTTCAGTTTGTTTTCGCCTACACCCAGGCATTGCAAGTTTGTCAGTTGACCAATTTCGGCAGGTAGCTCCTCCAACTGGTTACTATACAATTGCAAATCTTCCAGTTTCTTTAATTGCTTGATCTCGGTTGGAAGCAATTTTAGATTTTGCCAGCTCGCGTCTATTCTTCTTTGATTGAGCTTTAAGATATGGTTTGGCTCAAGGGTTTGTAAATTTTTATCAAAAAAACGTCGATAAAGTTTAAGGTAAGCATTTAGATAGGGTTGGTAGTTTATTTCCCTCATTCCCTCCTTCATTTCCATAGCCAATAGCACATTGGCCTCTAGTGGAGAGTGCAAAAGTTGCAACCACTTTTGTTCAATTGTAAAATTCATACGTTTTGTGGGTTAGTAAATTATCTTTTCATAGTTGCCATTTTTGTAGCAACACGCCGTTTTTATATTTTTTTTGCCAGCACTCCTGCGTTGACAAAACCAGCGATTTTTTTATTCCCTCAAATAAAGTGATTCCTGCCCCCAGTATCATTGGGTTTATTTTTAGCCATAGCTCATCTATCAATTGATGATTGAGCAGGTGACCAGCCAGCTTGCCTCCACCACACAGCCAAATATCTTTGCCTGGTTTGGTTTTGAGCTGCTGCAAATAAGGAGCAATGTCACTTTTTATTAATTTAACTTCCTCATTAGACTCAAAATTGAGCGATCTTGAAACAATGAGGTGTTGAAGCCCGGCGTAGGCCGGTTGTCCGGGTTGTATTCCAAATTGGAACCCAAACTCATAAGTAGAACGTCCCATGACCACAGTATCGTATGTGGTCAACGCTTGGGCGAAATCATCTACGTGCGGGCCTTCCATCAGGAAGTCTCCCACATTTCCGTTTTTATCTGCGATAAAACCATCCAATGAAACGGCAATATGATAAATAAGTTTTCTCATTCTTGATTACTTTTTAATAAAAATATTTCAATTATTTTTTTATAAGCCTATCAAAGTATCACACAAAACTAATTGCCTGAGAAAACAATGTATTGGAAAAATTTGACCTTGGATGTTTACGCCATTTCTTCGGTAGCAATCACATGAGCATAGGGGCGCTCGGCACTTAAATATTGCCCAGGGGTAAGTTGGGTAAAGTGTTTAAATTCATTGATGAAGTGGGCCTGGTCATAAAAATGACACTGGTAAACTAAGTCTGCAAAAGAGGCTTGAGGAGTTTGATTCAGGTGGGCAAGTGCTTGCTGGAAGCGGTGCAAGCGTTGGTATTTTTTGGGCGCAATGCCCATGTGTTGTTTAAATAACTGAATAAAATATCTTTGTGAATACCCGGTTTTACGGCTTATTTCTGCCAAGGTATCGCGCTTTATGCAAAGCAATTGATGTACAAATGTTTCAAAATAATTATCGGTAGCATTGGTTAAGATTTTTTGCTGTAAAAATTCGTAGGCTTGTTGAATAATTGCTGCTGGATTGCTGAGCGCCATCATTTGCTCTCTTAGGTAAATTAGCTCGGGGCCCAATACCAAGCTGGCATCTTCAAAACGATTGTGGAACTTGGCAGTAGGAATACCCGTGAGCGCATACAAACCACCAGGAGCAAATTGAACGCATAAAGTGGAGGCATTTTGTTCGCCTACATAAGTGATGGGGCCACTTTGCACGCCGCTCAGCCAAACGGGAGGAAGTTTTTGATTGGTATATTCAGTAGCTTGTTTCAGCATTCGGGCTTGCTCATCCAGGGTAATCACCAATTGTGCGTGGCCGTCAGGTATGAGCTGTTCAAAAGTAGCCTCCGATGTATAGCCCCGATAGTATATCAGGTTTTTGACAAATAACCCAAGGGGTGGCGGAGGGGTAAAAACTTTGAGCAGCATACTCTTGTTACGTTTTCTCAGTCTTTGCGTTCAAAAACTTACTTTCAGTTTGGTTACTATTTACCTATAAATTGTTTAAAATTTACTTTGATTGATATCTCCTACTATTTGCGCTTTATGTCCAACTGATTATTAGTTTTTTAAGCTTATTTGCCGTCAAACTTACGCACCTATGAAATTATCGCTTGCATTAAAGAGCTTTGCTATTTGCTTCTTGGCCACACTTAATTTACAGGCCCAACATTCTGAGCAAATCAAAAGGTATTACAAAAAAATACAAGGTCTTTATCAAGACCCAAAAACCAACGAAGTGGTACTACTCCCCATTGATTTGATTCGATTTCGTTTATACTACCAACCCAACCCTTATTGTGTCAATGCTCAGGTAAAAGCAATGAAACAAATCTCACTGGATGTAAACAAAAACCGAATGCAGGTTCAGTTTGTCAAAAGTAACTATCGCTGCACATTCATATTTGACAATCACTACCAATCTTTCGTTTGCATAAATCCTGATGGTAGCCAACAAATTTTTAAACGAACACCCCAGCTCATTCAAAAACCTTTTGCTTATTTTTTGTCTCTTTTTCCTAAACACTCCACTAAACAGTATCATGTATCTTCACAACCAACTTATACTCAAGCGCTTCCACTCCTGATTGCCTGGAGATTTATATCTCATCAAAAGTTTCATTTGTTCGATGACTTCACAGCTAAAGATCGCAAGGATTTTACTGAAGGAGAACTATACCGACTCTTATTGAGTACTCCTCAAGCACCATCTGCTGGTTATTCGGGGCATACTACTTATTATGTTGTCAAACGCTTCTCTCTTCATCCCAATTTCTATAGTTTACTCGTTCGGGAGAAAGGTTATGCTTATGGTGGCGAATCTAACTATGACATTACGTTTCTTTTTAACTTTGATAAAACAGGAAAAGTATTGGATGTTTTAAAAGTAGGAGGCATAGAGATTGGTATGGGTCATTTTGAATTGCATACCAGTAGCCTTATCAAAGGCTTACAAATTACGGTGCAAGACAAAAACTATAATGGCCCTAAGTCTAGCACAAAAAAGCCTAAAATAGACATAACACAACATGTGATATTGCCTTCTGGGAAGTTTGAACAAAAGTAGTTTCAAGTGTTTTTAGCGCAGCAAAAACCCCTCAGGCAAGTTTTCTGATTCTTACAATGCCATTTCTGATAATACCTAAAACCAACATATTATATTCTCACAACTTATTATACACCTCTGGTTAATAAAATGTACTATAATTAATCTCACAATAAGGCATGCTTTCTATTAGCTGTTTGACATCTTCAAAAGGAACCAAATTAATTGGCTTACAGCGGAGAACGTAAAAGTCGCAGCCAATTTTGTTCTATAATAGATGTCATTGATGCTATATACGAAAGCCAAATCAAAGTTGTCACTTCTCTAAAAGCACCTTTCTATTTACCTATAAAGTGCTTAAAAACTGCTTTGACGGATACTGTCCATCTTTTACACTTTATGCCCAACTACTCATTATTTACCTGTAAACTCTGATTGATCTATGAAAAATCGGGCACCTCTTTTACCCGAGCATAAGGAAAGCTGCCGATTTGCTCTAAGCCATAATAGTTATTCAGGCCACCAATGCCTACTCCATCCAATTGCTCGAGGTTGATGTATCCTTTTTCGTTTACAATCTCATCGGGTACTATCAAATGTGCGATTTCGCCTACTACCAGGGTAGTATTGTTAGCCTTGATGGGTATTTCTTCCAGAAAACGCAGGCCCAGCTTCAAGTTACTTTCTTTCACAAAGGGTGCTTTAAAATCAGGGAGGTACTCTTCGGTAAGACCACATTGGGCAAATTCAGACACGCCTTTGTCAAACTTGGCGGAGGTATAATGGGCTTGTTCAATAAACGATCGTTGGATGTGATTGATGGTATACTCCCCATTGGCCAATAGGTTTTCGTAAGTATGGCGACGTACTTCGCCTTGGGGACGTAAAATAAACCCAAGCATGGCAGGGTTGCTTCCCAAATGTACAATCGAGCTAAAAATGGCCAGGTTTGTAGTCCCTGCTTCGTCTATGGTACCTATCAGGTTGGCTGGCTTGATGCCTGTAATGGCGTTGATAATATTGAGACGACGTACTCGCTCGGTATTTTCTATTGCTTGTTTGGTTAAATGCATATTTGTACTTTTTGGTAAAAGTTTGCCTGGTACAACCACGCAAACTTTTGCATTAAAAAATGTTCTATGCTAAATAACCGAGGTAAAGGGTTGATGTTTATAAAAATCGCTTCGAATTCTTAAAATCATCATTTAAGCTTTTCCTGTACTTCTTTGGGTATGATGCCATCTATCGGAGGGGCTTGGTCGCTTTTTCCGAGAAACTTCCATCCTTTAATTTGAGGGTTTAAAATGGCATACATTTCTGCTTCTGAGTTTAGGGTAATTTCTCCCTTTTCAGTATCTAGTTTTACTTTATCTTCCCCCATCATCGTTTTCATGATTTCAAAAGTAGATTCCATCTTCGATTTGTCATCTTTGGGGACAGGAATAATAACCACTGCCAGATATTTCACCAAGGCATACTTGTTCTTTTGATGGATAAAAAAAGGAGATATCTTTTTCACAGTCAACTCTTTGTATATTACTTTTTGGAGGTTTTCGCTGCTCATGGCCACCTTCATATTTTCGCGCGAATTGGTCTCAAACATTTTCGGAGGCATATAGTCTAACACCCCGTCTATATTCTTGTTTTTTACAGCAGTCATGTAGCCATCCAAGGCGGCTTTGAGGGTTTTGGTATCTTGGGCTGATTGAGCAAAAGTAAGTGATACACCCAGGCATAATAACCCCAAAGCACTGAATAATTTATTCATAATCATATCTTTAGTTTTTTAATAAACGACCAGCTCTTCATAAATCATTTGTGGAACTCTAAAAATAAAAAAGCGGGCCGTTACTGACCCGCAAATATCAAGAATTGCTTTGTATTATGATTGAAAATGCTCCTTAAATCCGCAAGCTGGACATACCACCATCCAAGGCAATGATTTGGCCTGTCATCCAGGCGGCTTTGTTGGACAATAAAAAGGCCGCCATTTCGGCAATTTCTTCGGCCGTCCCGATCTTTTTGAGCGGATGGCGTTGTGCATTTTTTTCTTTTTTATCGTCGCTATTGAGCAAGCGCCCGGCCAATGGGGTATCGGTAATAGAAGGGGCAATGGCATTGACTCGGATATTGGGGGCAAACTCAGCCGCCAATGCCCGAGTCAATCCTTCGATGGCTCCTTTAGAGGCCGATACCTGAGCGTGGAAGGGAAATCCAGTTTGTACTGCTACAGTAGAAAAAAACACTACGGCGCTTTTGCCAGCAGCTTTGAGTTTTTTCTGAATGGCTTGTAATACCTTGACAGCTCCGGTTACCTGTAGATCAAAATCGTCGTTGAACTGTTGGGGTTTGATGCGGGCAAAAGGTAACAAGTTGATGCTACCTGGGGCATAAGCCAAGCCGTGGATCGTTTCGGGCAAAAAGTCCAGGTTGAGGTTTTCTTCTTTTACGTTTAAAGGATGATAACTTACCTGAGGGTGAGTACTTTGTATTTCGGTTGAGTTGTACGTTGCAAATACACGGTGTCCTGCTTCGGCCAGCAATTGGGTCAGGGCTTTACCAATCCCTGAAGATCCACCTATCACTAAATAGTTTTCCATAGCTCATTAACTAAATGTGGCACCAGATGTTTGACAAGGTTTATGATCTCTTCGCCTGAAGATTTTTTTTCTAAAACAACCTTGTAAAGAATCGTTGTGCAAAGGTTTTAGAACTATTTTGGCGCATCTCCAACCTTGATCAATCACTATTAAACAGTTCGTTTTTATACAATTTTAACGAGGACTACCTACCTATCTTTATTTTTAATATTTACCCTATACTACTATTACCATTCAATACTGTGACGATTATTCAGGAAGTATTGTAAACCTTGAAAGTAAATGATAACACTCCTAAGAAACTTCGTTTTAATTGTGATGCTTTGTGCACCTATAGCCAGTAAGGCCTGTACTATTTTTTGCGGCAAAGATAAACAAGGGCACATTTGGGCGGCCAACAATGAGGACAACCCTTTTAATTTCTACAATTACCTCAATGTTTTTCCCAAAACTGAAGATACCAAGTATGGCTACTTTACGCTTTCTTATAATTCTACCAAGAATGGGGAGAACTTTAATATACAGGGAGGCATGAACGAAGCAGGATTGTTTTATGATTTTAACACCATTCCTCCAACCCTCATCAAAGCACTTCACAAAAAGAAAGTATTCCCCCAAGGTTCACAAAAAATTTTAAGCCACATTTTGGCCAATATGGAAACTGTAGAGGAAGTCATTGCTTTTTTTGAAAAATATTGGTTTGAAGTGGGCTTCAATAGTGCCCAAATGCATATTGCCGACAAGTATGGTACCTTTGGCATTGTGGGGCCTTCGGGTAGCCGTATTCTCAAAAATCAACGGTATCAGGTGTCTACAAATTTTGATATTTGCGGCAAAGGCGACAGTTCTTCTTGTTGGAGGTATCCTATTGCTGTCAAAAAGTTAGCACAGGGTCCGATCAACCTTACTTCGTTTAGAGATTTGTGCAAAGCTACTTCTTTTAAAGGTAAAGGGGGAACCTATACGATCTATTCGAACATTCAAAACCTAAATACTGGCGAGGTATGGTTTTATTACCTATCAGACTATCAAAATCCTTTCAAGACCTCTATTTCAACCCTCTTGGCCAAAGGAAGAAAGTCTTACCTCATTCGCGATTTATTCAAAAAACACCCAATCTCGGTATTGTACAATGATTTTAATGCAAATGGGGGTGCATCTGCGTTTAAGAAATTCGAGTCATTGAATATCTCCAAAGCCAGAAAAAAAGAAATTGCTTCCATTTTTGTCAATAATATATTGGCTAACCATTCTAACATGGAGACTCTGCCGTTTTTGGAAGAATACCTACAGCACAATCCTGTTGGGTATTGGATGCGGGCCGCAAGAGCCATTGCTTATTACCAAAAAGGCGACCAGCAAAAAGCCATATCTATCATCAAAGCCTATAAAAAAGAAGTGCCCGAAACTAGTATGAATGTCAAGAAGATATTGAACTTGTTTGAGGGTAAGTTTCCCGAAGGTGCCAATACCACAATTGAACTCAACGGCTACCCAAATGCAAAGCATGTCTTTGTCAAAGGTTTGCCGGTTGATTTTGACTTCTTGATTAAAAAAGAGGGTAAGTGGATAGGAAAATACAAGCTCAATGAGGGTGTTTATAATTATTCTTTTGTGATAGATGGCAAAAAAGTATTTGACCATAAAACTCCGGTCAAAACCATTTCGTCTATATTTGAGCCTTCTTTTTTAACCCATCAATTATGCATAGGGCTTTCTAAGGATACTTATTTGACCACCATTAAGGTGAAGGTACCCAACAAGGAGGACGTGGTGTACATTGCGGGTAACCAGAGAGCTATGACTTATTGGAATTCGGTGTTTCGCTTAAAGAAGGTGTCTGATTTTGAAAGAGAAATCACCCTTGAACTTCATTTACCCGCCAAGTTTAAATTTACTCGAGGAAATTGGGAAAGTGAAGCGCTTATGAAAAACAATACTAAAGATAAAAACGGAAGATGGCTTCCGATGGAAATACATTTAAATGCTGATCGTACTTCCTATACCATCGTGAATTGGAAAGATAGGGTCAAGTAAAAACAATGAATAATCTAGTGCTTTGGGCGCTAAGTCTCTTCCATATCCTCCAGAGTTCCTCACAGGAAAAGCTTTTGCCCACTGACTTTACTTAAAAAAGCTTGTCCTAAACAAGTACTACATATTTAATGGTTATTTTCAAAAAAACGCACTAGATTATTCATTATAACACTTTAAATATCAACCATTTAGACCTGACAGGTTTTAAAAACCTGTCAGGTCTGGACGGTGTCAGTGGTCATTTGCCCTGCAGGACGACTCCATTTTACAAATTCTTAACGGCGACAAACAATGCCGAGAATTTTAGTCATCTTTAATTAAACATGGTTCAATCTCGTTATACAAAGCTGTTAAAAACGAGGGGAACCTTTTTCTCAAAAAAATTCTTTAGACAGCAAATTTATGAGATATCCCTCTATTTTTTTCGCTGGATTGAATTCCCCCTGCAACTTTTTATACCTTCACTCCGACCCTCTTATAAAAAGATAAATACTATGCCCATGGAGAATCAAAAACATATTGCTTTTACGGAAGCATATCATACCTGCCAAAAGAGGTTTATGCGTTATTGTGCGGTGCTTGCTCACGGACGAATGGAGGTGGAGGATTTGGCTCAGGATGTGTTGTTGGCTACTTATGAACGTTTTGATCAAATCAAGCAAAAAGATCAGTTGATTGGCTACCTTATCCGAACCGCCCGAAATCGCTCTATCGATCATTGGCGAAAAAATCGTTATCAAACCGAATTACTGGAAAAACACGCTGAGGAACTATCAGTAAGTAACTTATCGCCAGAAACCGCTTTGGATGTTCAGCTTTTGTACAAAACCCTCGATCGCTTATCGGCCAAACAACGAGATACCATTATTTTATTTGAGATCTGTGGTTTTAGTATTCAGGAAATTGCAGATATTCAAAAAAGCAATGCTAATACGGTTAAAAGTCATTTGAAACGAGGGAGAAAAAAATTACGTCAACTATTGGAGGAAAAACCACGCTCAAGATGGTTATGGGGCATTTTATTGGGCAATAGCGATCAATCTTTGGTGCTTCCCACCCCGGCATCGCCACCTGCCTCGGCTGTACTACAAACAAAGGTTCCACCTGTTTCTAAATTTTTACCAAAGTTTTCCGCTAATAGCTTATCCCAAATGTCTACCAAGGCCTTTTATCAATTAGGTATGGTAACAACTGTTGCCTGCTTAGGTATAGTTACGACTTTGATCCCGCAAAGCGGTATTACATCGGTAGAAGCAGCCTCCATAGATCAACAAATAGGAGTGCCTGCCCAGGCTGCTTTGTTCACAACAGCCTCAGTGTTGCCAGCAAAAGCTTACCAGTCAATGAAGCCTAAACAACTCCTTAAAATGAGTGTGCACCCGCCCTCTCCTACCAAACCTGTTTTGCTCACCAAAAGTCTGCCCTTGACAAAGCTGGTACCATCGGCAAAGCCACCAACGCTCTCTTTGTTACCTAATCCGCCTATGCTCGAGGTACCCAACATTGATCTTCGCTCTAAAAGCTCTTCAGAACCGACTACACCAAAAAAAAGCAATCCATTAAAGGTCGCTAGTAATTGTAATACCGACAGTATTAAGATTGGTGGTGAAGATAAAAGTGGTGTTTTGGAGTTGCTCCGAACCCTCAAACAAGACGGCATTACGAGTTCCCGAAGAGCAAAGGCTCACTTTTCTTTTAGCAATGGACGCGTAATGGTAAACAAGCAACAAATCGCGGAGAATTTACAAAACAAGTATTTAACAATTTTGGACCAATGGGGAATTCGTCCCTGTAATGAGCTAAAACTAAAATTTTTCCCGCGTGGAGTGGATATCCGTTATCGCAAAAGCTCACGGGGAGGGAATTCAAGTTCCAGTTCAAAAATTAATATCAGGTTTTAGTAAAGAGACTGTCCTAAGAATTTTCTTTCATAAAAAAGCTTTTAGACCTGATAGGTAGGGTGTTCAGAATTTTTAAAAAACTCCCTGCGTTTTTGCAGCCTTTTGGGATTTCAAAAATTAGAATAGGCTTTATTACTAGAATAATATACTCATTTGAGTCTTGTAATAAAAATGGAAGATGTTAAATACTATGAAAGCCCCTCTTAGTCTCCCCAATTGGGGAGAAACCGTCGCGGAGAAGTTACCGCGAGTAACGTTCCTCCCTGGATGGACGGCAACACTTGAGAAGTGTTGAGCGAGCTTGTGGGAAGGTTGTGTAGTTAGGAGGGGCTTGGTTGGTGCTTGACTTCCTCGATGAAAACGTAGAGAAAAAATTCATCAATTCTGAACACCCTACCTGTCAGGTCTGGAGCTTGTAAAATTTAGCAATTTACTTCCCTTTTTTACCCAAAGCTTTGAAAGAGTAGGCCAGCGATATCATAAAATATCGCCCAATGGTTTGCACTCTTTGTTCTTGGACAAAGTTTAGGCTACTGTTTCGGGTAATACCTTGGTTACGATCCAATATATCAAAGGCAATTAATTTGAGTTGTAGGCGATTTTGCATAAACGATTTTGCCAATGATGCTCGTAGCAAGGGTACGATTTGGGCGCCTCCAGTAAAGGCCTCTCCAGTAAATACCGACTGCGTAAAGTTGACGCCTAACTCCCAGGTTTTACCCAAATCCAGGTCCCCTTCCACAAAATAATCCTCCTGCATAAAAGTTCGGTCTAGATCGCTGGCATCCGAATAAGCCGTAAAGTTCTGAGAAAAGCTAGCCCCAGCTTTGATATCCATTTTTTTCTTTCTGAAATTTTCTAAGGTAAACCTAATGGAGTTGGTACGGCGATTCACGGTGTTTTCTAAACTATTCACAAATACAATACCTTGGCTCAACAAAGCGTTGCCGTTAATCCGTATCTTGGCGGCCATCCAGCGCAAAGGAGTACTATACGACAAATATCCATTGATCGAGGCATCATACTGTACATTTACTGGTTGGCTAAATTGATTCAGCAATTGGTCATTGGTCACTTTATTGGTGATTTTATCCTGGGTATAGGTTCCGGTAAAACCACCAAAAATGCTGGTAAACGAAAATTGATCAAACGAGAAATAACTTAGGTTGACCCGATGAACAAACTCCGCATCAAGCTCAGGGTTTCCTTGAAAAATGTTCGTAGGGTTGCTGTTATCTACCACTGGACGCAACTGATCCATACTAGGTGCATTGATATTGGTGCTATAGTTCAAGTTAAGCCCCTTGGAACTAGCCATACGCCAACGTAAACGCACGCTGGGTAAAATATTCATAAACACACGGTCGATGCGGGTTTCCGAAGTAGTAATTACCCCATTCAAGGTAGAGTATTGAGCACTGGCACCAATGGTCAGGTTCAAATTATTTTTATTATACAAAAAGTTCACAATTCCTCGATCAAAAGTAAAATCATTGGTATAACGATTACTCAAAGAGTCAATAAAGGTTTCAGGAGTAACACCTGTATTGAAAAAGTCTTTGAAGGAATTGTTGTTAAAATTGTTACGCTGATACTTTACTTCTACAAACCTGCCTTTGCCCAGTGGCTCTATAAAAGACAATTGTAGATCATAGTTTAATTGGCGGTTGTCAAGTGGCTGGCGTTGATTGGTTGCCAATGAAAACATATTTGAAATCTGTTCGTTATTCACGCGATCTACGCTTTCCAGATTTTGCGTGCCCACTTGCCCCTGAAAAACCAGCGTACGGCCTCGTTTGCCAAAGCGTTTGCGAAACAATAACCGAGTGTTCAGGCCTAACTCCTGGCTATTGGCCTGCGTATTACTGTTGGCCTGGCTCACCGAAGCATCATTTAGGCGATTGTCGGTCAGATTTGCTTCATCATTGTTGCCTTCGTTGTACAGCAAGTCTACATAAAAACGCAAACGGGCTTTTTTACTAAAGTTATGGTCTAAGCGCATATTGGCTCTATGGTTCCAGTTGCGTAAAGTTTGGTCACGGGTAGTATTGGTGAAAAAGGTACTGGAATCGACAAAAGTTTCCCGATCGGTTACCTGATTGATATCATTGCCAATAAAATTGTAGAAGTAGTTGGCATGCAAACGGGTCTTTTTGCTTATATCACGATTGAAGTTTACCCCCATTACCTGGGTAGTGGCCAGAGCCTGACTACTATTCAAACGCAATAAAGCGCTCAACCCGCTGGTTCCTCCGCTTCGGAGGTTACTGAGTGCTCCCTGGCTAATATTTTGAAAGCCACCCACAAACCCTACATAATCTACAAATGAAAAGGGCTGTTCGTTGATATTATTGGCCCCTCCCAGCAAAGATATTTGGGTTTTGGAATCAAAACGGTTCAGGTTAAATTTTCCATTGTAGCGATCGTCGGTACCATATCCAGCAGAAATATTCCCAAAAAAGCCTCCTTTACGGTTTTTCTTCAACACCAGGTTAATGGTCTTTTCCCGGTCGCCATCGTCTATGCCAGTAAACTTTGACATTTCAGACTTGTCGTCAAATACTTGTACTTTTGCTACCGCATCAGCAGGTAGGTTTTTGGTGGCTATTTTGGGGTCTTTGCCAAAAAACTCTTTACCATCTACCAATACTTTTTTTACCTCTTTGCCCTGGGCTTTGACCTTTCCATCTTTGTCTACCTCTACCCCAGGCAATTGTTTGAGTAGCTTTTCTACGCTGGCATTGGGCTTGGTTCGAAAGGCCTTGGAATTGTATTCTATTGTATCTTTTTTGATGACAATGGGCACCCGATCATCTTTTACTACAATTTCCTTTAGCATTTTTTTATCTTCCTCGAGTTTTACATCTCCCAAGGATAGTTCCTTTTCTTTTTCTAAGGTAAGAGGCTTGTTGAGCGGTTTGAAGCCAGTAAAAGATACCTGTAACAAGTATTTTCCGGCTTTGGCGCCTTTTAGTGTAAAACTCCCTTTACCATCGGCAATTGCAAACTTGGTTAAGATAGAATCGGGTAAACTCATCAGCAATACTGAAGCTCCTGGTAGGGCTTTGCCTTCTGGGTCAGTAATTTTACCGTTGACATTTTGAGCCAAAGTAGTCACACTCCAGCCCATAAGGATGAATAATGTATAGAATGTTAGCTTTTTCATGGGAATGCTTTTTCAGGGTAATGCACTTTTATGGTGGATCATAAGTAGATAGTCCATAGCACTTGACAGCCGTTGGCCTTTAGCGCTTGGCCGTTGGCTTTTTTTGCTCTTTTTGGGGAACCTTAAAAAGCAGCATTGAAGCCAAGCGCTAATCGCTAAAAAGCCAAAGGCTGTATTTCACTTCTAACTACCAAACTGGTAAAACACTGATTATAAGTGAATTGCAAATCACCCAAAATGGGGTTTAAAATTGGCAGTACAAGATAAAATAGCCGAGAAAAGCCAATTGAGCTTGCGAAATCCCGATTTATCGGGGAAGCCAAAGGCAGTATTTTGCTATGGACTATTACCTGATTATTCTAGAATTTTCCTTTGCTTCTACGCTGCTCTCTCATTTCTTGCATCTTGTCTTTGACAATCTTGTTGAATTGCTTTCGGGTCACTTTTTTTCCTTTTTTGGGGGCTTTAATGGCATCTGCTTCCAGTTTCTTAAACTCTACCTTAGAAGCAGTGGTAGTGGATTCAAACTTACCATTGCCTTTTTTGCTTTTGGAGGTGGTTTTCATTTCAAGGATCAATCCTGGTAACTGACCATACCCCTGAGGACCAGAAGCAATCGGGATTTGCATGGTAAACCATACCTCGAGCGAACGTTTTTCTTCTTCAAGCGTAGCTTTTCGACAATCATACCCTTGTATTTTTTTGGTATCAGTGCTCAGCTTCCATTGATATTGTTTGGGTTTATCCTTAATCAAAAACTTACGCCCTAAAAATGAGCGTTGTTCTACCACTTCTTGTTTGCCGGTATTGTAATACATTTTGTTCTCATTTCTACCAAACATAGAAAAACCTCGCCTTTCTTTAGGATCTACTTCTTTGTTGGGGTCTTCGTAATTTTTGAACATGGTTTCACTGGCATTGAACAACAATTGGTGTGTGATTACTCGATTTTGCATTTTCTCGAGTTGCTCTTTCGAAATCATTCTCTTAAACCTTTCTGGAATCTGCATTTTCATTTTAGTAGCGTAGATTACTCGCCCTTCGTTGTTTTGAGCATTCAACATCAATGGTATCCAAATGAGGACTAGTAGAAAAGTTAGCTTTTTCATCTTTTGAGAATTTTAGAATAAGTTAATGGTATAGACAGGGATGGTACTCGTATGTAAAATATTTTGTTACCACTATATTTTCCCACACTATAAACTAAGTCTGTTAATATTTTAACTCGCTCGTTCAGCGTATAAACAAACTTAGTTCATAGAGTATTTGCACCATTCCTTAGTTAAGAAATCTAAGATAAACACAAGTCTGATATTTAATTTCGAAAATCTACAAATTGCACAAGTAACTCGTCCTATCCTAAAAAAACCTAGCTCTATGGTAAACTATTTTGTAGCGCTTTGGTTTTTCAATGATTATGGCGCAAGTATAATACTATTTTTATAGTAATAAAACTATTTCAATAGGTTTTCTACTATTTTTATAGTAACTCTATAAGCACTTCATCAATAGATAAAAAAAATATGCTCAAGCGAACGGAGTAGTGCTACGCTCAAACAACCTAAAAAGGCCAAATACAAAAGCGACTTACTCAAATTGGGTAAGTCGCTTTTTATTGAGGTAGCTCTGGGAGAGTTAGATGCCTACCCTTACACGGAAACAAGCTACCATCAGTAACCTTTCTTTTTAGGACAACACGGTATCAAAATATTCTTTAGTTTTATCAATGGCCCATTCGCCTTCGCCCATAGGCATAGTGGTAACACTGACAGATGAAAAATCAATTTCAGAAAGCGCAATTTTCTTTAGTGTTTGATTATCAAAGGTTTGGTAATAAAACTCCTTGTTTAGATGATCTCTTACTACCGTCCATTGGGTATAGTCTAGCATCCTGCCATTACTTGCTTCTACTACGGTTCCCAAAGGAACCTGAAGGTTTTGAATGATTACCTGATCCAGACCGATAGATTCTTGAGTGTTGGTTGGCTGGTAAGAAGATTCTACAAATTTTGTGGCTCTTACAAAGCGCGAAATCGGGCTAGAGTCCGCGGGAAGACCTAGCAATCCAGGTTCGCTATTTGGGTTGTTTTGGTAAATGGTTAAGTCCTTATATTTTTCCAGTTGTTTTAACATTTGAGGATATGGAGGTTCATTGGTTAGCACCCCATTGGCTACCTCATAAAAGTTTGGTTTTCCGTCGATGTATTCTACTACCAGCGCATTGTTGTCAACATTGGCATCAATAAATACATAGTGGGCTGGATAACCGGCTAAAAATTTACTTGGGCATACTACATTCAAAGAACTCAATGCAGTTTTTACCTCTGCTACTGTAGAACAGGTTCCCAAAACATAGCTTACCAGGTCCAAAAACATAATATTATTATCAGTATCAGAGGCTGGTTGGTATTGGCTACCATCTAACCACAAGGTAGCGGCTGACAAACCTGTTTCATTTAAACCATCTAAAAAAATGGGTGAAA
>DMXI01000041.1 GCA_003483885.1 Microscillaceae bacterium | reverse complement strand
TTTTTTTGGATATTAACATGCCCGATGTCAATGGTTTACAATTGCTGAAAACCATCACGCAACAGCCCGCCGTCATTTTCACTACGGCCTACCCCGAATATGCTTTGCAAGGGTACGACTTTTACACAGTAGATTATTTACTCAAGCCCATCGAGTTTG
Organism: Microscillaceae bacterium; assembly: GCA_003483885.1. GTDB lineage: Bacteria > Bacteroidota > Bacteroidia > Cytophagales > Microscillaceae > Microscilla. Next base: position 4,883 of record DMXI01000041.1, on the reverse strand, counting down.
AAAACTTTCTCAAAGCGGTGAACAAAGCCCAACATTATCTACAACTCCCTTCAACCAAAGAAGAGGCCCCTACAAACTCAATTAGCCAAGCCGATGACACAACCATTTTGGTCAAAAGTGGTACCCAAATTCACCAGATTTACCTCAACGAATTGCTCTATGTAGAAAGCACTGGAAACTACGTAAAGTTTGTGACTGAAACTCAGGAAGTACTATCGCTCTTCTCTATGAAAGAAGTCATAGATCTCTTGCCTAATCAACGATTTATCAAAATCCATAAATCATTTATTGTGTCTTTCCAGCATATTACGATGATAGAAAAACACCGGGTAAAGATTCGGCAACAGTATATCCCCATTGGCAAAACTTACCGCGAAAGCTTCCAGCAAATGGTGCAATCCAGGGTAGCAAAGTAGGTTTATACCTCCATTTCTTTCAAGTGAGTCGTATCACAAAAACGGTCTACGGTAAACATACTCCCGGTATAGGTCAACTCATACAAGCAAAGGTTGGTATGGCTAAATTTATCCATTTCCTTCAGAGGGTAATTGAGCATGAGCGATAAAAATATGCGCATAGCCCGACCGTGCATACAGATGAGGATCGTTTTTTCATCTTCTCTCGATAGGATTTTATCCAACACTGGTTTTTGACGGTTTTGCACCATTACTGGGCTTTCACCACCCTCTATAGGGGTTTCTATTTCACCTTCGCCCCAGCGACGTACCAATTCGTGGTAATAAGCGTCATCTTCTTCCGAGATTTTTTTGCCTTCACGGGTACCCCAATCTATCTCATTAAGCCCTTCGTAATGCTCTACCGGAATGCCTTTATCAATAAATTTTTGCACTGACTGAATGCTGCGTTTAAGCCGGGAAGTGTATACTTTGTCAAAATTTACCGACTGGTACATATCAAAAAAAAGCTCCGCCTGACGTTGTCCGGTCGCATTTAAGTCTGAATCTACTCCACTACCTTGCACTATACCATGGAGGTTGTATTCGGTTTGTCCGTGTCTTACTAAGTATATTTTTTTTGTTTTCAAATTTGTTTAATTTTATCGTCCTTACAGAACATTCTGTTTTTTCATGATGTTTAAAAATCGCCATTTGGGCTAAAAAACAACATTTGGAAAAGTCGCAAGACAACATTTACAATAGGTTAACCATAGTTACCTGATGATGTCTTGCTGCTAAATCACAAGATTACAATTTTTTATGCTAAATACTGATGTTACTCCCGAAATATTGAACCAAGGTAGTAAAAACCACATGGTAGGTCATGTAGGCATTGAGATTACCGAGGTAGGCAAAGATTATATTTGTGGCAAAATGCCCGTAGACAAACGCACCCATCAACCTTTGGGGCTCTTACACGGGGGCGCGTCAGTGGTATTGGCCGAAACCTTGGGAAGCATCGGAGCTACTTTGGCTGTAGATACCAGCAAATATTTTTGTGTAGGGCTGGAAATCAACGCCAATCATATTAGAGGCGTGCGTAGTGGTTATGTATATGGCAAGGCGACTCCTTTGCACATTGGCCGCAGCACCCACGTATGGCAAATTACTATTACCAACGAAGAAGATAAATTGGTATGCACCAGTCGCATTACCATGGCAGTTCGGGAGATTAAAAAACCCGAGAGTAAGTAATTAATCAGGTAAAAATACATTTCGTTACTAGCATATATGAGAAGAAAGGCATTTAATCAAACTCTGAAAACCGCCACTGATTTAAAGCAGTTTCAAAGTTTTTTTCAGGCAGCATTGGCCCACGATTTACCCATTGCTATTTGGCGCTTGCCACAAGATGATATCAAAAACGTAGTGATTGACCTCAGCGGGCAGGCTCACCAAATGAAAATAGACTTGGAAGAGAGTCGCCCTGGATTTGCGCTGAGCCGTTTTCTTAATCCAGACCTGAAAGAAACCTATTTTTTAAATGCGGACATCTACTTCTCTACCGCGCTGGATAATATCCAATACCTCACTCCTCCTCAGCAGCTCGACGAACAAATTTTGCAATACCAGCGGCGTTTTTTGGATACCTTTGAACAGGCTTTAGAAAATGTTTTGCCCAACACTACCCCTCCTAATACTTCGGCCAATGATTTACACTTGGCTACGGAGGCAGATTACACCCAACTGGTACAAGAGGGAGTCAACGCCATCAAAAGTGGGGCTTTCAAAAAAGTGGTACTTTCCCGCGCCAAGGCCGTAGATTTGCCCAATGATTTTGACCATGTGCAAACTTTTATGAAGCTATGCGAAACTTACGCCAATGCGCTTACTTATTTGGTGTATATTCCTCAGGTAGGCACCTGGATGGGTGCTACTCCCGAAACCCTCATTAGCACCGACGATCAACAGCACTTTCGCACCATTGCCCTGGCAGGCACTCAACAATACAATCCCGACCTTCCACTGAGCCATACGGCCTGGATGCAAAAAGAAATTGAGGAACAAGCGATGGTAAGCCGTTACATTATCAATTGTTTCAAGAAAATTCGACTGCGGGAATTTGAAGAAGAAGGCCCTAAAACGGTAATTGCTGGAAATCTAGTACACCTGTGTACCAGATTTCGGGTAGATATGCAAGATGTCAATTTTCCCGAGTTGGGCACTGTGATGTTGGACCTCCTCCACCCTACTTCGGCAGTTTGTGGTATGCCCAAGGAAGCCTCCATGGATTTCATCCTCCAAAATGAGCGCTATAATCGCGATTTTTATAGTGGTTTTATTGGGCCAGTCAACATTGAAGAGGCAAGCCATATTTTTGTGAATCTGCGTTGTATGCAAATTATAAACAACCAGGCCATTTTATACGCGGGTGCTGGTATTACCGAAGATTCTATGCCTGAAAAGGAGTGGCAAGAAACTGAGATCAAGAGTCAGACGATGCTGTCAGTTTTAGGGGCTGAATAAAAATAAGCTATTCAAAATTATTTCATTTCTTCTCCACGCTTTTTATAGCTCACTAAAAATGTTGGATTTTATGGTTCTTAGGAAAGTTAAAGTCCTTAGTTTTATTAAGCCGTTACTTCCCCGACACGTCGGGATTTACAATTTGCTACAGCTCAAAAGTAACCAAAACGCCGTGGCTGTAGTCCAACTTGCCTAAATTTGCTCCGTTGCGCTTAACTAATTATAAAACCTCTTGTACTTTTTTTGACCGTTATTGATAACGCTTCACTTAAACATCAACAACGGTCAGAATTATAAAAAAATCATCTTTACCGCATCAAACCACCTCACACGCACCCAATTCAAAATCGTCTTGAATGGTTTTGAATTTTACCTTTTCTTTTATGGTACCATCCTGATAGCGAACTGTTACCCGCTCATTCCTCTTATAATTATGTGATCGTCTTTCAACTTTGGGCTTGGAAGGAGCAATCGGGGGTAAATTCATTCCTCCATCTCCCCAGATATCCGATGGCTTGGGTAAAAAATCTTGTGGTTTGCCAAACAGTACTTCATTTTGATCCTCCCCAGTAAGTTCAAAAGAACCGGCAAATAGTTTTTTGTCTTCTTCCTGAGCAGTAGCCAATGCATCATTAGGTGCCGTCCAGTTCAGCACAAAGTTGTATTGCCATAAATCTATATTATAAGCTTCTTTAAATGAGGACTTTACAGTATTTATGGTCTGCATTTGGGTTTGGTACAGCGCCTCGTCAAATAGTTGGGTATGGTGTAAAAACTCCACCACGTAGGCACTTCCCCACAGTATGTTGGCAATCATGTGTCGATAATCGATCATTACCCCTCCCTGATCCCGCAAAAAGTCGGTAAATCTGTCCTCTTCAAACTGAAAAAAGCTTTCCCAGTCGTTTGCTTCATTCTCTACCCAGTATTTCAGTAGCGCATTCCAGATCATGGCGCTTACCACAAATGAACAGCCTTGTTGGTGAATGTACTTCATAAACACAAGCTGAAGTGCTCCTAAAATTGCTTGTTTGTTTTCGGGAAAAGTGCTTAAAAAATCTTCCTGAACGTTGTCACCTGTATAGAGCAACCCTTGCTCTATGGCTTGTCGAAACGCCTCTATCAGCTCAAAATCATAACTGGCCATTTTTTCTCGAAAAGGCTCCCAATTTAATGTATCAGATGATTTTGCTTGGGCGTGGTATAGTTTTTCCAGCTCGATGCTGAACTTAAACAAGGTAAAATCGATGGTGGCTCCCTCTATCAATTCCTCGTCGTTTTTTATCTTATCATACAAATGCTCAATCAATTCATCTACCTGCTCGATATAGCCATAAAATAATGCATAGTAGATAATGAGTAACAAAATATCGTAATTTTGGTATCCAAAACTCAGTAAATCTTGCAAATAACCGAGTACCTTCTCACGGTTTCCTTGAGCACAATGGTACTTCATCAATACTTCTATGTAGTACTCCTTATTCTCCAGAAAAAGTTCTTGGTTATGTTCCATCAATAGTTGATAAAAATCCTCTATTTCCTGGTACTTTTTAGCACTTTCGTGATGGCCCAAAAACTCTAGCGCTACCTCAGCTACGTCATATTCTTCATAAATGGCTTTCGAGAGCGGTTCACTGAAAGCTTCTTTGACTACCTCGGTAATGGTGGTAATGTCTTCGTTGTTATATCGGTCATAAAAGTCTTTGAATTCCATAAGCATCTACTGGATAGTAACTATTGTAAATATGCTCAAAGATAAATCAGAAAATCATTGATCACTACAAGAACTCGTATTGATAGCTAGATAAATAATTAGTTGGTATTTATTAAATCGTATTTCATAAAAACAAATACCATAACACACTGGCTACCAGAATCTTAATAATAATCTGATGTTTTTTCAAAAAAATTCCCAAAGGGGGGAGAGATTTAAGAGACCAAATGTACTATAAGCAAAGA
>DMXI01000581.1 GCA_003483885.1 Microscillaceae bacterium | reverse complement strand
AGTTTTTTAGCGTAATTTATGTATTGAAATTCCGGTTTTTATAAAAACTGCTTGATTTTGAGAGCTAAATAAGTAAATAGAAAGCCTAACAAAATTCAAAAAATGGCCTTTGGCCCAAAAACTATCTTTATGAAGAAATTGATGCATTAGAAGATGCTCGGTATGATTTTTTGAAGAGAAAATCGATAATATCATTTATTATATAGGGCAACACATTGATGTAAAGGGCAAAGAGAGCCATTTTATCTAGGTTGAAGCAAAATATTACAGTGATCAATTGGTCGCTATTTATGTAGAAGATAATAGCGTATATCCTGCAAATACCATTCATCAAACGGTTTTTGATGCATCTTATGACAAGAGAGTCCTTAATATCATTGCAGAGATAGGGTTAGAGGTAGTAAAAAAACGGATGGGCCCTCCAAGGAAGTATTCAATTAGTGGATAAACTCAGTCAAGGCATTAAATGCTGTTTACTCCTGCCAAGTAAAAGAAATGATTTTTCACGAAAAGAGTGCAGGCAAATGCTCCAATTATTTTAGAAAATGAAGTAAACAAACACCTAATGAAGGTGCCTAAAGATCACTATTTGCGATAATAAATAGGTGATGGTTGATGAATGGTTAGCTTGCCCAATACAAGGAAATGTGGTACGAGTTAAGTCAACCCTTTTCACCTTGAAGTTTTTAAATACTTCTCTCAATGAAAAATCTTCCACCTCGATATGAACTGAATTGGGTTTTAAGAAGAATTTTGTTTTGCTGGATTTTGTATTTGGTTGGTATTACTTTTTGTACTGGGTTACCCGAGGCAACCCTATGCCTAAAATAGCAGGGCTAATAATCATCGGGCTTTACCTTTCTATTAATACAGTAAATTCAAAGCGAATGTCTACTCCTGTTCTACGTAGATCGTTAAAGCCGTTTGAAACCAGTCAAAATAGGTGATTTTGAGATGGTTTTGGAGGTGAACAAGGTTCAGGAAATAATTAGACGGGGAATGGTATAAGATCCTGACAAACTGGTGTTTGACCACGCAAAACTTCTCATTTTACCTTTGAGGAATCAAAAATCGTCAGTTCTGAGGAGGCAAAAGCTTTATTATTTTGATTGATTTGTAAAGATGAATAAGTCCAGTGATTTGAAATATTTAATGGAAGTATTCTCATTAACACTATCAATATGCTAAACATTTTATGACAATGTCCCAAAAATGCTATGCCTTACTCGTGGGCATCAACGAGTATCATCCTCAAAGTGTGGGAGTAACACCCCTCAAAGCTTGCCTAAACGATGTAGAGGCCATGCAAAACTTGCTGGAAAAGCAGTATGTGGTACCCACTACATACATCAAAACTTTGCTCAACAAACAGGCCACGCGAAAAAATATTATTCAAAACTTTCGAGAACATTTGACGGCCAACGCTGATGAAAATACCACAGTATTGTTCTACTACAGTGGACACGGTTCTCGTCAGTCCTTGCCTAAAGCCTTTCAAAAATATGTAGCAGGTACGAGTCGTGAGCATCGCCGAGAAGAAACTCTGGTATGTTATGATAGTAGGGCTCGCATTGGCAACCGTTGGATAGAAAAAGACCTGGCTGATAAAGAATTAGCTATTTTGATCAAAGAAGCGGCTCAAAAAAATGCCCATATTGTTATTATTTTGGATTGCTGTCATTCAGGATCAGGAACCCGATCAAAAACACAAACTTTATCCCAAGAAATCCAAAAGCGAGAAGTGGAAGAGCGTGCGATACAAGACGCACTGCATCGCAATTACTTGGATAATTATTACGAACAAATGTGGGAAGAGAAAGGCGAGATTACTTTGCCCAATAGCCCTCATATTTTATTGGCAGGTGCTCAAAAAGATCAATCATCTTGGGAAACAATGATGGGAGGGAAGCGGAGAGGAGTTTTCACTTATTATTTGGAGCAAGCTTTATTACAAAACCCTCATCTGACTTATGCCGAATTATTTTCATTGATAAATCCAAGAGTCATTGGTTTTACCGAAAAGATTTATCGTTATCAAAACCCGCAATTTGAGACGTATCATTTTTTTAACGCCCATAGTCATTTTTTAACTGGAGCAACCACCTCTGAAAACCGTAAATTGTATGGAACGAAAATGGTGCGGTCTGAATGGCGTATTGAGCAGGGGGAAGTACACGGATTGGCTTCCGCCGAAACGAATCCTACCATAGAATGGGCCGTTTACGAAAATCCAAAAGACGAAGGCCCAGTGGCTTTGGCAAAAACTACTCAAGTTGGGTTGGACTACAACGTGGTAGAAGTTCTGAAAGGTAGCTTAAACCCTGATCAAAATTATTTGGCAGAGTTAAGGAGTTTACCTGTCCAGCAGTTAGCCATTGGGGTAAACCTAAACCCTCCACCAGCTGATTTGGCTTCTCCATTATTTAAATTGACCGAAGATAAAACAGCCAATGAACAACTGATCATTGATCAAGAAAAAGACAACTACACCATCACCCGAGAGGGAATTAAATTAGTGACGGGGAAATATGACTCAGTAAGCAGGGTTTCTAAACTGGAACGAATAGCTCGATGGCATCGGATTTTGGATAGCTATAATGCTCAGCCTCAATTGTTTCATTACGAAGACTTTCCGCTGACTTTTAAGGTGGTGGGCGATGATATGCTTGCTAAAACGGTGATCAATGCCCAGGATACTTTGGAGCTCACCAGCGAAGAAGGGAAATACTTTCCCAAACAAGAACAAAGAAAAGAAGAAAATACCTGGGCGATTCCTTACAAAATTACTGCCCAAAACCTAAGTGAGTATGAGGTGTATTTTATGCTATTACACCTTGATCCTTTTTATGGAATAGAAGTGTATTACAACGGATCAATACCTGCCAAAACGAATGAAATTGTATTGGCCGAAGGGTATGGGTTGTTTCCAGACGAACAGTTAACCCCAACCATTGATCGGTTCAAACTAATCGTGAGCACTCGAGAATTGCATAGTTATTTGTTTACGCAAAAAGACATCCGGGAAGGGTTCAATAAACCAACCAAAAGAACTGGCCAAAAAATACCCGATGATTGGCTGGCGAAGGTGCTGGAAGTTTTTACTACAAAGAAATGATTAGTACTTAAGTTTAAAAATCCTCACTAGTGAGGATTTTTGTTTGTGTGTATATGTTTGATTATCAGAGTTATGCAGAGGTGTTGGATAATTTATATCCTCAGAAGTGAGGATATAGAAAAATCATTATTTCAGGTGAAATATGCAGGAGAATTGATGGGTAATTTGCAAGAGTTATTATTCATCAAACCCAACTTTTCCTACAATGAAGGCATTACTTATAATTATTCTCTCACTTATGTTATCTCTACCCATTCATTGGGCTAGAGGGCAAAATCTTAGCAAGTCAGTAGATCAGACTACTGGACAGTTCCAAAATACATTGGACAATAAATCTGACTCTCTTGAAGGGTATTATAATAAACACTACTTATTAATTGGCGGTTATTTAGCTTTGCAAAGTAAGCTCCTATCTCAAATAAATCCTAAGAAACCTGGTAAAGCCGGAAAACAAGCATTAGCTATTTTACTGCAAGCTGAGGCAAAAATTAAAAAGGCGATGTTGGGTTTGGAGACTGTCTCTAAGCAATTCAAATACCGAGGTAATAAGTTTGGTAGCCAATTTCAGATAATATCAAATGTGGAACTCAAGGGGATGCATCATGAACTGATGGTATATTTTGAGCAATTTGGAAAAGAATTAAATCAGCCGAGAACAAAACCACTCAAGAATTTTTTATTCAATTATCAAAAGCAGATACAAAGAGAGCTTTCCCAGAGAAATGTATTTCCAAAAAGCTTTGCTAAAGCTAAGTTTCCGTTACTCCAGCAAAGACATGAATTGATAAAAAAGCTCAATCAATTGGCCATTCAGGAAGCTCAAAATTTGATTGATGGTTCTCCTTTAACGATTAGTACCCGTGAAAAAATGGGTATCACTTCCACGCAAATTAATAAGTTGGATCAACAACTAGGGATAACAGTTGAGAATGCTGATATGAGGCAAAACCTTACTCTGAATAGTGTGGAAAGAAGGATAGAAATTTTACAAGAAGGTTACAAAGAAGTTCAAAAGAAACACCATATCAAGCGCCATCTTGATCTAGAAACGGGAAGCCAACTAAAAATTATAGATGAGAACCTGGCCAACGAAAAAAATTACATATTTAAAATCCAGAAACACGAGATATTGAAAAACGCTATCAATATTCGTGGTCCTTCTCAAGACCCTCCCAAGTGTTTGACCTGTTTACCAAAGCCTCCAAACGACAAACCGTTAACTCCTCTTGATCCAGGCCTAACTCAGAAAGCTAGAGAGTTAGGAGATCAGAAATTAAAAAATACTCTCAATAAGCAATATGCTTTATTTAAAGCATACCTGTCCGAAAGTTTTATTCAGGATGGAGTCAAGTCTGAAATATTACCTAAGGATATTTTTTCAAAAAACACAAATGTTGGGAATTATATGCGTCATAAGGCCAAAACTTATTTTGAGGTGATTAACAATGACGTAAAGCAGGCTTTTTTGGCAAAAGCATCTTTCGATTTTGATAGAAAAGCTATAGGGATAAATAAAAAACTAGTACCTGCTCAGTTTTTATCAAATGCCGAAAAACAGCTCATTGCTAACAATTTGACAAACATTAAAAAAGCTTTGGAAAAACAAAAAGCAAGTCAAGGTATAACTGCTCCTAAATGGATAGATAAAGCAATTATTTTGATCAATAAAGAACTGGATAATTTAAAAATCCCACCACCCATTGATTTACCTAGTTTACCACAAGAAATATTGACTCGCCCTCCCCCTCCTCCCAATGAATTAGGAGAACTGGCTAGATTGGAGCATCAAAAAAGAGCACTTCAGAAGTCTAAGGCAATACTTGGAGTAGATGTGCCACCCAGCATGATCAATAAGTACCAAGAAATCAAGAAAGTCATTAAAACCCATCAATCTATGAATTTGTTGGCTTCGGCTGATCAATATGCAAATAATCAGGCATTGATGAAGTTTATAGAGTTTTTACCTAAAAAAAGATTAGAGGAAAATAAACAATTAAAAGCCTTGGTGAGCAAGGTAAATACTCAAAAGAAGAAACTTGCCCAAAAAGTAGGGGAAACTTTAAGAAAATCAGCAAAAGATTTACCCCAAGCAGTGGTAAAAAATCTCAAAGGGCTACAACGTACCTTACCTAGGTTAAAGCAACCTATCAAGGTAGATGAACTCATACCTATACCTTCACAAGATTTTAAAAAATTAACAACAATGACTAAGGCCAAAACACCTGGGGGAATATGGTTAACCCCTGAGGTCTTGCTCAAAGTTAAAAACAATAAATTGTACGAAGAAAGCTGGACAGAACACAAAGCAAATTATGCTTGTAAAGGTCATCACGAGGAATGGCTACTAGATGAACACACTAAGATTTGTTTTACATCTAAACTGAAATACAATGCTCAAACCTATTGGATTAGTCAATTAAAACCTTGGAACTAATGAAAGCTCAACATATAAATCAAATTTTCTTAATAATAATCACTTGGTTATTAGCAGGTTGTGTTTCATCTTGGCAGCCTGCCCCCTCAGTTTCTAACGCGACAACAGTTGTGAGAGTAACCAGTTCTTTTCCTAATTCATTAGTAAATGCATTGGTTTTTGCAGAGCATCCAGAAAAACTTGATAAATTAATTATTCCTACTATTAAGCCTCATCCTACCGAAGGACCTTTCATTTTTGAAGGCAAAAATATGGTAGTAGTAGTCGCCAAAAACAAACCTTCTGGATTTGTACAAGCACAAATTTGTGGTTTTGCAGCCAAGGCCTTGATCAGATACTATCCCTTAAATTATGATCGAACCACCCAAAAAGTGACATTGAGTAAAAAGTACCAAGACTTTGCCCCTTGCAAGCCTGCAATGGTCAATAGACGACGGAAAATTAAACTTATGCCCAAACAAATAGCCAGTGCTTTGGCCAAATTTGGGCATTGGGATGGTGTTTCGTTAGATACCGCTAATCAAAAGCTGAGCTTCATAGGCAGCAATGTCAAACAATCTCCCAAGATTTCTACCAGTGACTTGATTGCAGCTTACAATGCCATATTTGTCCATGAAGCTGCTGGAGAGCCGCTATTTGTGGATATGGATTTTTCGGATAATGACAAGGATTATACAGTAACCTTTGGGGGGGGCTTTGAAGATACTCGACCAGGACGGGTGCTATTGGCCGCCGATGTACTTCTCAAGGCTATTTCTTCGGGCATAGACCCTTGGACCAATGTAAAACCGTTGAGTGATGATATGTGTATGTCTCCACAAAATGCGATACAGCGATTATACTGTAAATATATAAAAGGGGTAAATAAGAATAATCTAAAACGTATTATGAATGCTATTAGCGGTTCGTTTCAACAAAAAGGAGAGAGAGTCACTACGATGTTAATGTCAGCACATGCTGAGGACTCTCGCGCCTGTATTGAATGGATTTTTAGAGCTAACTATAAAGAACAACAAAGGATATTGCGTGAGGTAGAAGCTAATGGATATTTCACTTATTTGCCATTTAATGACTTTAAAACTTTGTTAGAAAATCAGGATAGTGATCTGTGGAACAGGCTGGATAAGGAGAAGTTGAAAGAGTTATATAATAGATCATTTGATGAAATAGCGAGTAATTCCCAGTTTAGGGTAAGGAGTTGTGCAATAAATGGTGGAAAATCAGAGGAAAGCAAAACAGCAATGCTTAAAAGAGCCAAAAAAATATTTAGCCTCAGCCAACAAGAAAAAGATATTGTTCTGGCTTCTTATAAGAATATTGAGAATGATGTTCATCGCTACATATATACGCTATTATCAGTAGCGTCACCTCGCATGCGGTATTTTTTAGACACAAATGTTAAATTCCGAAATACGATCTTCGGGGTTTATAGAGAAATGTTTAGAAATGAGATAAAGATGGAAATTTATTTATCAAAGTATAGTAGTGCACTAGACCAAGAACATAGGGTAAACATCAAGCTACTTGAAGGCCTGTTTTTATTAACTCACTTGTTAGTAAGTGATAGTAACTTCTTAAATCAAATCATGGCATTAAGTGAGCAAGATCAGCTTACTTTTATTTATATCGCTACTGCGGCATTGAAGGACCCTGGTTATGTTGAGCTAATCGATAAATTACAATACCATCAACCTTTGTGTTCAACATATGATGCTGGCCAGTCTATAAATAATTTTAGTGATGCCTTTAAAAGGTTTACTTGTGTACAACTGTCAGGTTTTAAGCGGAATTATTTAGCCAATAACATCAAGGCAGAAGCGAAGCAGTTAGGGTTTAAGTATGAAACTTCTAATGTTTTAGCCGCCAAGAAACGTTCTCTTAGACAAAGAGCATCAGGAAAAACCCGTTTTTGGTTTTATCCAGGTAATAAAGTAGTGACATTGAATAAAGGAGACTATGGTACTTTTTTGTTCAATAACCCCAACATGGTAGCCAAGGCCGAACGATTAAAAGGGTTTGGCGAAAGACGCGGCCCTTATGAAGCTGTAGATTTAATGGAGGATAGGATTCCTGGTATACACGAAAACCTAGATAACCTGAATGCTAATTACGAAAAATTTGCTGAGATATTTCCTACTTTGAAAGAACTCAATAATTTGGTGAAATTGTTGGCCTTCTTCCGCTGGATACGCGATATCAAGCCTGACCAATTTGACCTTTCAGCATTTGAAACTGCCTTTGATGCCGGAACTCCTACTTTGCGAAAATACCCACTATACGAAACTGTGATTGCTATGCCTGATGGCAGTTTTATTACCGCAGTAGGTGGGGTAGATTTGCACTCTAAAACCCAAATAGAAATGAAAAACCTGGAAGTACTCAAAAAGCAAGTTAGTCAGGGAGGAGGGGAGATTAGCTTTCAAGGAAAAACTTATGAGACTGTAGCCATCAATACTTTGAATGGGTTGAATGATTTTCACGAAACTAGGGTGATCAGTCAAGCCAATCAATCGGTATTGACTAACCAAGTAGACGAAACACAAGTTATCAGTTCCTTATACAAACAAAAAAGTGGTTTGTTCAGGATTAGAAATAAGGAAAATGCCTTTAATGAACGCGAGTTGACATTGACTCAATTAACGCAAAAAGATCATTATCAGCATATGGTGTTGATAAATGATTCGCTGGCTCAAGGATGGCAAATTATGCGTACAGGTGAGAAAGTAGTAGCCAGTAGACAAACCTCTACTACAGAAAAAATCACTAAGGCGTTTTTCAAGACTTGGGTACAATATGCAGTTACTCAGAATTTACCTATCAAATCTATGGGTGAGGTATTGAAGACTTTATTTGGTGAAGTGAAAGTGATCAAGCAAAACGGAAAATATTTGATCAAATTTAATCATGACCAAAAGGAGTACACCTATTTGGCTGGTATACGGACTAATTCTGGACGTTTTTTTATTGAACAGGTAGATTCATCAGCTACGCTGGAGACAGGATATCCAGTGAATCAAAAAGATATATTCCAGTTAAGTTTTCATTCAACATTAAGCACTGATAGCTTGTATGTTACTGACTTGGGGGTGATCAAAGGGTTAGAGTTTTCTCTGCAAATATTCAATCAGGGAAAGTTATTAGAAAGTAAGCTGATTACGGACGGTAAACTAGATAAGCCCATTCCTTTTGTCCTGAATGCCAAAGGAGTCCCCGTTTTTCAATTTAAGCAACAACAAGTTTATCAAGCAAAATATGGCTCTTATGAATTACTCAATCGTCCTTCTTTGGTAAGAGCCACGGCTTTTTGGCAACGAAAGCGCCTGGAGCAGGGTAAAAAATCATTGCTAATTCATGCTTCATCTCAGGCCAATAGTTTGCGAAAAACTACTTCCCTTAAAGCCCCTCAAAAAAGGTTATATGTATTTGATCAATCAGGCTTTTTGCCTTATCAACAGCAGTGGATACAATCGGTGAAGCAACAAAACCCTAATCAAGCCATTATTTTTACCGAAAAACCAACCGAGGCGCGAAATCTTGAAGCAGAAGAACTGATTTGGATAACCACTTTACCTGAAAGCCTACTGATGAACAGACTTCAGGCGCTTTCTAAAAAAGGGGTGTTTAAATCTGTCAAGCGTCTAAGAGTGTGGAATGTTAACAATCCCGTGTTGAATTTGGGGCAAGGATTGTTTGTAGAGAATCCACAATTGCAAATGGTGGGGGCTTGGTCGCATATAGTAGATTTTAGCGCCTTGCAGCCATTTTTGGAACAAATGATGAAGGTTCCTACCAAAGAACTCAATCAACAAATGCTTCAAGTTGTCAGAAGTCTGAGAGCAAATTACCAACAAAACCCCTCGCCGGTTTTCAGACTACGAGTGGCGCGTTATCTGCCCGAGTTGCTTCAGTTTTGGGAAGAAGTAGGTAGTAATGACCAACAATGGGTAATCCAAAAATATAAATAACCAGATGGAACAGCTAAAAGATTTTTTGCAGCACCAAAGTGATTTGACCCAAATCCACTTTGAAGTAATTCAGCAACACGAAGCAACCATTGCCGAAATGGGGCCTTTGACTCCTCCTTATATTAGGATTGGTGAAAAAAAGGTTAAACAACAAGTAAAGGAAATTACTGAAGAGGTGCTAAGTGCTTTTGATTCTTCTTACATTATCAATGTCAATTTCAAGGTGCAGAATCAAGCACTTCAGGGGCAACTAAAACTCTTGAGTGATCAGATCACAGGATCGAAACAGGTACTCGAGGTAAAACTTTTGTTAGATCGCCTGGTGAAGGCCGTTACCCAATCGGTGAACAGCCACCTGCCAGTGATATTTACTGCCTATGCGAACCCCGATCGTGATTTGAAAAACCTCAATAAGGAAGAACAAGGCATTCAAGATCTGTTTATGCCCTTATTAGTCAACAATCGCATCCAAAATCATTTGTCACGGTACAATACCGACTTGAAATCATACTTTGAGTTTTTGAGGCTATGGCGGGAGAAAATTACCATTTTCCATTTTGGTGGACATGTTAACAGTGATGGCTTGGTATTGCAAAACATAGATGCCTTTTTTAAACCTTTGGCGCAGGAGCTTTCGCAAAGAAATCCCGCTTCTTTGAAGTTGGTTTTTTTGAATGGATGCTCTACCAAAGCCCACGTTCAAACTCTCTTTGACTTGGGCATCAAAGCTGTAATAGCTACCTCAGTAGACGTAGAAGATGCTACTGCTACTGATTTTGCCTTACATTTTTATGAGGAGTTGGCAGCAGGTCACACCATTGGCGAGGCCTACCAAAGTGCGAGTAATTTTATAAAATCTGGAAGCCAAGAAATACGCTTTCAGCAGCTAGGAGAAATCGTGAGGGGTTCAAAACTAATCAAACCCAAAAAAGCTGAAGATTTTCCCTGGGCCTTGTACTTACACCCCAAGCTCAATGATGCTTCGGAGGCCTTGAGTTTTAGGTTGTACTAAAAAGTCAAGCACGAAAATCAGCATAAAAAAATCCTCAGAAGTGAGGATTTTTTTATGCCCTATTTTCGTGTACTTGTGGGTATTATCTACTCACCTAATACTGCTTAGATATGAAGAAAGTGTTCTACCTTTTACTGATTTTTACTTGCCTTTGGACAATTGGGGTACAAATTCAAACAATTCCTCAAAATCCCAATAAAACCGATGCTAAAGGAAGGCGTAAGGGTACTTGGACGACTTTGTATGATAAGGATTGGAAGGTAGTGATGGATACTAACATAACTAAATTTTATCGAATTATTACTTATAAAGATGATTTACCAGTCGGGAAGGTAAGAGATTATTACCGCACTGGTGCGATTCAGTGGACTGGAAAATTGTTGAAAGATAGGCCAAGCGAGGTAAAGGATGGAAAATGTTTATGGTATGATAAAAATGGAAATATCACACAGGAAAATTGGTATAGAAAAGGAGCTTTGCTCAAGCCTAAAATTGCAATAGACTCGAATTGGTATAAATCTATCCTGGCAGATTATAACATGATAAAGATGGAAGTAGCTTTTGAAGATTAGGCATTATTATTATCAAGATTGGCCAATGGATGTTCCTGTTGGCTATTTTCGTATACAATCGTATAGTGGAATTTAGGTGCTTTCGAAAAATCAAGGTTAAGCCTGTAAAGTTATTTTACATTAAGCCAGTCAATCTATTACCCTAGAAAATTTTGCTCAAGATAACAAATAATCTTTTTTAATAGAGAGATATACAGGAATCAGCGTCTGGGAAGTATTATGATAGAAAAACAAGAGGCAATCTCTTTTAGGAGACAGCCTCGCTAGATGAAGATCAGGAGTTAATTCACTACTTCTTCTTTTTCGAGTTCCTTATTGATGGATGTAACTATCTTAGAAGCGATAGAAGTGCTTATTTCTTCGGCTGATCCATTCAACCAATCTATTGCTTCGTTTTCTTGCCCTTTGTTATCTTGGTTTAGAGCTATTTCTTGCTCATTTTCATTGTTTCTGGTCTCGGGAAATACTGTATTCATAAAATCTTTCATCATAAAATTTTTGTTTTAGTGTTTTTGGAATAATTTCTTTTTTATGGGTAAAACACTATTTTTTTTTAACCCATACAAAACCATCATCCTTTGTAATTACAGCAACATCTACAGGGCCTCCAACATTTTCTTCGGCTAAAGTAAACCTTCTTTTCAGGCAAGTCAGATAAACCAGGCTTTCAGACATTTCTGCCAAATCTGTATTCGACAATTGCCCCAACGCACTTAAGAATGGATTAGTATATTTTCTCTTGATACCTTCATCTATCTCTACTCTAAACTCCTTACTGACAGTATCCTTTAGTTTTTGCATTGCCGCATTCGACATTCCTCCAAGTTGCGAACTCACAAGCTTGCTCACGACTTTTCCCACTGTCTGTTCAGCAACTTTGTCTAACCAAGGGCTTATACCATGTAAAATAGTATTTGCAACGTCTGTTTGAGCAAACGATGCTATGTTACCAATATTTGAATCAGCATTAATGCGTATTTCTTTATCCTTATCATCACAGTACCTCAATTGTTCATCTATCACAAGTGAAACATTTACAGGTAACAATTGTGGAAATAAATCTTCTGTACCATAACCAGAAAAAACTAATCCAGTAAAAAGGATGAATCCATTGCGAATGACGTATGCATGAAACATTTCGATTAAAAGATCATCTAGCGCAAACATTATTTGGAATGCATTGCTTAGAAGTTTAGTGGCTTTACCAAGTTCCTCATTTTTAAGTAAATCCTTTAGTCTATCGCCGCTAAAATCCTTAAAGTTTTCCAACACTTCAAAGTTTTTTTCTATACGCAATATTGCTTTTTCAAATTCCTTTTCTAAGATTTCATTAGTTACTGTTGTTTTTGTTACTGTCTTTTTTAGGGATATAATCACTTCTTGAACGAAAAAAGCAAACTCTGCATTTAAATATTTACGGGATTTTTCTTCATTTGTGAAGTAATCATTCAATTTAAGCCAATTGAAAAAATCTTTTTTATACTCTTCTAAGGTTGTAAATGATTTTTCTGTTATTTGTCTTCTATACTCCTTGATGAGTATTTCCCAAGGGGTACCCATAAATTCAGCTCCATTGTAAATAGCTACCCCTATTGGATTATATTTTGACAAAGCAAAAATCTTGTTTGCAGTATTATAGACCTTCCTTTGTGAACCTCTGGTTATTGTTACGGCACTATCTGCAGCAAGTGCTATGCCTTTTTTGTTAAGCATTCCGATAACTGTAGTCATATAAGGGGATTTTGTAAATCAGGATAAACAATAAACCATGTTAAGAAAAAGCACTGGACATGGCAAATAAAAGACGGAGAATATCTATAAATGCCAGAGGATGTTTGGGCAAGGATTGAAGCCTAGATTTCATCCTACTATGCATTTTGGTTAAAGTTGACAGTAAAGACATTGCCAACGACATGGCGGCCTCGGTTTATGTCTCCACAACCGAAAATGTATAAAGAGGATGGCAAAATCTATATTTTAGCTTGGTAAGAACTTAGGTAAAGGCTTGTGGATTAAAAAAATACAATATATAGAAACACTTGTACTTTTTATTGGGTTACTTCTACCAAAAGCTAAAGTTATAGAGTGCTTAATAGCTTCAATTTTTGTTTTGAATCAAAGCATTTGTTCTACTATTTCACAAGCCTTATGGATATTCACGAGTCCGCTTCCAGTAGCCAAATCAGGGCCAGGCTTGGCTGCATCTCCATGAGCGGTTTTGCCTTTGGTTATGTCAATGGCAGATTGGGCAAGGATTTTTTTTACTTGATCTGGTGTAAGGTTGGGCTTGATAGAAAGCATGAGGGCAATACATCCAGCAATTTGAGGTGCTGCTGCCGATGTGCCTGAGAATATACCCCAGCCCAGGTTTTTTCGGCCTGGTAAATGAATATTTTCCCCTTCTAGCTCAGAGCCTGGAGGAACAGGTAACATAATGTGCCCAGTGTTAGTGGAACCGTTTTGTCCAACAATTCCGCAAAAATCAGGAACCGTTCGGCCAGGGAAAAACTGACTTTTAAATGAGCTTGCGTAGTTCGATGCCTGGAGGTCTTCGTTATAGTTTACAAACACGCCTCCAACCGCTATAACTTCTGGCATAGAGGCTGGAAAAGCCTTATGTCCATTACCTCCGGCAAATACCACGTTTACCCCAGCATTTACCGCATCTTTTATAATATTTCGAAGGTCGATACTTTCAAGATAAAGGTTTGGTTTGATGTTTCGTAAATCATCAAATTTTAAGTAATCTATATTCCATCCCCAGGAATTGGTAATTATTTGAGCATTACTTTCCAGCGCAAGTTCAAAGGCAAGTGCTGAGTTCTGTTCATTTTTGATCCCAATAAATTCACAATCAGGTGCCATTACAAGCACGTTAGCACTTTCGCCTGTACCATGTCCTGAACCATCTTGGGTAGGATTAGCATCAGGACTAAAATCAGTATCTTTCCGGCTGATAGTATAGCCCATACGCTCAAAATAGGGGTGATCGAAAAAACCAGAATCAATCATTGCGACTCTAACATCTTTACCTGTGACTCCTTTTCGGTGGCACTGGGCGCCATTGAGCATTCTGAGTACATCGGTAAGTCCGAGGTAATGAGAAGAAATACGAGGAGTAATGTAAGTGGGCGCAAAAAAATCTGGAGGGCTTGGTATGTAAGCAAAATCAACCAAATCTTTTAGGTGATCAGGTAATGTAATTTCTTCCTTCGAAGAGAAAAATGAAGAGGTTTTTCTTGTGGTACCAACCAGTTCTTTGCCAGAAATCTCTTCGATATTGCCTTTATAAACATCCTTAAATTGTTCTAGAGATAGTTCTGCCACAATTGCATTGTTAGGCGTTAGTTGCGCCTCGATATTTTCGTTTTTCGTTCTTCTTAAAACTTCATCAGCTTTATCTTTAGAGGATTTAGTATCAATGCTTCTTGACAAAGGTTCGCCCTCAAGGGAACTTTTGATCGAAATGTCAGCATTGTTTTTGGGAACAAGTCTGACTCTGATTATTTTATTGTTCATGGACAATTGATTGGGGATATATACAGGTGGATTAAATAAGTTTATTTCGGATATTTTTTAGTGAAAGGATTTAAAGCATAGCACTTTTTATACTTGAACACTATGGGTTAAACAAAGTGGGGGGACTTGGTTCATAAATAGCGGTTACCATTTCTGACAGGTCATCGGGGATACTTATAGGTCGGGATGATTGATCGACATACCCAAAATAATTCCCTAAGGTATCATCATCTACTTGAGCATAAACCCCATATTTCGAAGCTTTCACAACTTCGATATGATTATTTTGTAATATTTGCTCTACTCTTTGAGCTGTTACCAGGTCTTTGTCCTTCAGAATTAGTTTAATATTTTTCATATCTTTAAAATAAAATTGGGAGTCTTAATCAAGCGTTTATTATTCACTAAAGTACATAGTAAGAATTGTATTTCCGAAAATGGCTTTAATTTTTACCTTGCAAAAGTAATTCCTTAAACTACTACATTGGCGTTAGTAGTTTGATTATTTGTTATTTTGACTCAGGTACATTGGGTTTGCGAATTTAACCGAAACTTATTGCTTTTGGTTCAAGCAATTTTAGTCAAGAGAATAGGGTAAAGGCTAGGTGCGTAGTCTTTATTGGTTGATTATGAGGGGTTTGCCCTTTAATAAAAGAATGACATTTGATCCTTATCCAGTGAATATTTTTATCAGCACTACATCTGATTTTTTGCCGACTGATACCCCCAAGAGAAATTGTGAGAAAGACCGCCAATTTTACATTGTCTCAAGGTGTGTTACTATAACCCAACTTCCTGAAATTACTGACTTAACAAGCAAGTGATTGAATTCCGAGCTATTTTATAAAGGGGATGAGTACCGATGATTTTTAATTTACTCTTATGTACGCGCTTCTTCGGGTTTTGTTGATGCTTCTGAAATGCTTTTATACGATTTTTGTAAGCAATCGAGTCATCAAACAAAACTATCCAGGTCTGCCTATCATTTTTACTCGGCTGGAGCCTTATGGTATTGGCGGGCATGCATTGTTAGCCAATAATCAAGGAAAAACAGGATGTTTTGAGTGTCTGCTGGATATGACTACTTTAAGAGATCGCAGTTCTTTTACTCAAGCAGGCCAAACCTTTGCCAAATTTATGGTAGGTTGTGGTACTTTTTTACCCTATTTGGTTCATTAGATGCTGTCCAGTCTGCCATACAATGTGTACGGCTGAGTGTGCAAGTGTTGCAAGATCAGGAAGTGGATAATCCTTTTTTATCCTGAAAAGGAGACAGTACTATTTTTTTAGAAAATGACTATAGCCTTTCACCTCGTTATGATCAAACTGTGGAGCAACTATACCAAAAACGTTATCAATACAAACAAGAAAACTGTAAAATACGTCAGGGAATACAAAACTAATTTATCAACTTCCCAATGGAGGTAAACTTCAATTGTCCGCTCGTGATGTAAATATTTCCCTCTTTATCCAAGGCAATATCTATAGGCCGTTCAATGCTGGCATCGGTTGCTAAAATGGGATCATCTAATATTACACTTCCTCCTCCTGCAATAGTGGTAATAAATCCTGTTGCTGCATCTATTTTGCGAATCCTTCTGTTATAGTAATCGCATATATATAAATTATTGTTTGTATCAATAGCCAAACCTTTGGGATTACTAAATTGAGCGTCAGAAGCTAACTGCCCATCTCCTTCATAACCAGGTGTTATTTGCCCAGCAACTGGCCTAATAATACCTGTATTGATATCTATTTTACATATTCTGTTTCCCTCTGAAACATAGGTGTTTCCTTGATTATCAATAGCTAACCCTGTTGGGTGATTCAAGCTTGCCTGAAGTGCAAGGCCGTTATCTCCCAGAGAGGCTTTCCTGCCATCTCCTGGAATGGTGTGGATCAATCCAGTTGAGACATTAATGCGACGAACTCTATGATTATTAAAGTCAGCAATGTATACATCTCCTTTGCTATTGAATGTGATAGCTCTGGGTGTATTTAAACTAGTAGTATTGGCAAGTATTCCTTCGGCATTGCCTCCACCAGCAATGGGGGTTACATGGTATTCTTGGGCTTCAACGTTTAGTATTACTAAACACAACAAAACCATCATCCATACTTTCAAATTTTTCATAGCTATTGCTTGATGAGTGTTTTAATGATTTCGTTTTGATTAGTAATAATTTTTAAATAATAAATACCGTTAAGTTGCCTACTCAAATCAATCACAGAACGCGATTGAAAGCATTCTTTCAATGTTTTTCCTTGCCCATCCATCAATATCATTTTCGCATTTTTGAGAAAGTGGTTTGGAGCGCGAATATGGAACACTCCATTTTTACCAGGGTTGGGGAATACTTGAATGCTTTGTTGTGCTTCTTCTTGTTGTCCAGTCACTAATTCTATTTTAGGAATCTTGATCCCTACTGTGTCGGAGGGCAAAGATGCCTCACTACCTACTCCAATAGCTATGACTCGATAGTAATAAGTAATACCAGGACGAATACTAAGGGAGGAATCCAGGTAGCTTTGTGCATTTACTTGGTTTATTACTTTAAAGTTATCAGGCTTTTCTGTACTTCTTTCTATACGCGTTTCTTGAGTTTGGCTCAAGGCAATTTTCCAGGAGAGTTGAATGGTATGTCTGCCTGCGATGAATGTTTTCAACGCAGTGGGACGACCAATTGTAACCTCAATAGAGCGAGCAACTGAGGGCGCTGAATTAAAATTAATATTTCCAGCTTGTGAAGCAACGATGGTGGTTGTTCCTGATCCTGTAATTGTTGCCACATTTTCGGTAATATTCACAATAGATGGATCGGAACTGGTGAAACTTACTGGCAAACCTGAACTAGCTGTAGCCGTAAGCACAAAAGGATCAGAACTTAAACTTTTGGTTGCATGAATACCCAGATCAAACTCAATGGTTTGGTCTTTTTTATTTACAATTAAAGTTTGAGTTACCGAAGATGCAGGGTTAAAATTAGTATTTCCAGCTTGACTCGCGGTAATGGTAGTCGTACCTGCTTTGAGAATTGTTACCTGATTTCCATTGATGGTGGCAATGGTAGGATCGGCAATGGTAAAAGTAATGCCCAATCCTGAGGTAGCCGTGGCCTGAAGCCCAAAGCTGGCCTCGCCAAAAGTCTTTGGGGGAAGGATATTAAATTGAATGCTTTGGTTAGCCTCTTCTACAGTGAGTATTTGCATTACTTGACCAGCCGCGTGGTAATTATGATTACCTGCTTGTTGGGCAGTAATAATGGTAGCGCCAGTGCCTACAATAGTAACCACATTTCCAGTTACGGTAGCCACTGCAGTATTAGAGCTACTGTAAGCTACTACCAAACCAGAATTGGCAGTAGCCGTAAGACTGAAATCACTGTCTCCAAACAATTTTTCGGTAAGCGCCTCAAAGCGAATGGTTTGAGTAGCCTTATGCACGATTAAGCTTTGTTGGGTATTACTAGCGGGGTGATAAGTACCATTGCCCGCTTGAGTCGCGATAATGGTGGTATGGCCTGCCCCTACAATCGTTACCTCATTATTTACCATAGTGGCTACCGCGGGATTGGAACTTTGATAAGTAATGTCTAAACCCGAGGAGGCCTTGGCGGAAAGGCTAAAGTTACCATCTCCATAAGTTTTGTGCTGGAGTGAATCAAATTGGATGCTTTGAGATAAGCGGTCGGTGGTAGCATTGCCCGATAAGCCAATGGTTTCGAAAAGATAAGTATTGCCACATTTATTAAAAGCATATACCTTAAAATAATATTGGGTATTTCCTGTCAAACCAGTTACACTTAAGGATGCATTAGGCAAGCCTTCATTAGCATATATTACTTGTTCTCCTCCAGTGTAAGTGGTATTTGCATTCGGTAAAGCTCCCTGGACAGGTGGAGTAAAACTATCTACAGTATTGAGCTTGATCAAGTAACCATCAGCCGTGCTCGCTGGAGGAGTAAGGCTTTGGATAGAAAGGCTGGTTTCGCCAGGGGAATTAAAAACCAAGTTGGTGGGTTGGGCAGCAGGCGTAGCGCAAGCGGCTACCCTAGTTTTGGTGTAAAAAAAGTCTCTTCCCCCGTTGCTATTCAAGGTAACCACCCCATCACTGGTATGAAAATCTACATTGTTTCCAGTGAAGTATCCGGTAAGGTAAATATGCCCATGACCTAAGCCACTGACAGCAATATCGTTTCCAGCAGCATCTTCGTCACCACCTATTTGGTAAGCCCATTGGAAAATGCCCGTTGGCGTATAACGTGCTACAAAAACATCCTCTTTTCCTTGGCTGGAGAGATGATGTGTACCATCACTTGGGTCAAAATCTACATTGGCACTTTTGAAGAATCCAGTAATGTAAACATTTCCGGCTCGATCTACTTCTACACTTCTACCCGTTTCTTCCAATGTCCCTCCGATGCTATGAGCCCATTGATATACACCTGTAGTATTGTATTTAGCCAGAAAAATATCCATACTGCCCTGACTGGTTAAACTTACACTGCCACTACCAGGGTCAAAATTGGCGATTCCTTGAAAAAGCCCGGTAATGTATACATTATCATTGTAGTCAGTGACAATATCGCCTGCTCCTTCACCATCTATTCCCCCAAATTTATGGGCCCATTGATAATTTCCATCTGTATCGTACTTGGCAATAAAAGTGTCATAATTACCACTGCTGGTTTGGTTGTGAGTAGCCACTTCTGGATCAAAATCTACGGTGTGTTGAAATAGCCCCGTCAAATACACGTCACCCTGACGATCGACTGCTATGCCGGTGCCCACATCTGAACCAGCCGCGCCTACATGGTGTACCCATTGGTAGAGACCTTGACTATTATACTTGGCCAAAAAAATATCTCTACCACCATTGCTGGAAATATTGGTAATGCCTGGCCCAGGGTTAAAATCCACATCCGTGCCTTGAAAGTATCCAGTGATGTATACATTACCCAAAGTATCGGTAGCAATTCCATCTCCATAGTCAATGTTGCGACCACCAATATTATGTGCCCATAATAAAGCTCCTTGGTTGGTATATTTAGCAAAGAATATATCTCTAGACCCTTGATTAAAAAGTTTGCTAACTCCTGTGTCAGGGTCAAAATCAACTGTTGTACTCGATATTGCTCCAATAATCAATATGTTACCCTCTTTATCCAAAGTAATATCATTACCTATTTCATCGCGACTACCACCAATGCTAAAAGCCCATTGTAGCGCCCCTTGGCTGTTGTATTTCGCTACAAAAATATCCGCCATTCCTTGGCTGGTGAGTTCAAAAATGGCTGGTCCAGGATCAAAATCTACCGTACCTTCAAACCTACCTGAGATATACACATTTTCTTGATCATCCAAGACTATTCCACTGCCATAGTCATTTAAATTTCCGCCAGTACTCACTAATTGTTGAGGTCGGTAGGTTTCTTGGCTATTGTATTTGGCTATGAAAATGTCTCTTGTACTATTGCTGGTGAAGTTCTTAGTGTCAGAACCAAGATCAAAGTCAATACTTCCTCCCTCAAAAAGACCAGCAAAGTAAACATCCCCATTTCCCTTGTTTACTTTAATGACTGTACCCCGATCCTCATGTGTTCCCCCTATGCTGTGTGCCCATTGATGAACCCCATTCCGATCATATTTAGCAAAAAAAGCATCCCTTTGTCCTTTGCTTGTGAGGTTGTGGACACCACTACCGAAATCAAAGTCTACAGTATTTTCAAAACGACCAGTAATATATACGTTCCCTTTACTATCTGTAGCGAGGCAGTTACTGATACTGCGAATAGTTCTGGCATTTTGAATGATACCTGCCCATTGATATTGACCATCCTGTCTGTATTTAGCGATAAATGTACTAGTTCCTGTTTCTATGTTTAGTGTAGAAATACCAGGGCCTGGATCAAAATCTGCTCCTGAACTTCTAAATTCTCCTGCCACATATATATATCCGCTGCCATCGACTTTAATATCATAACCGTGATCACCAGAAATGCCTCCAATACTGTGTGCCCATAGATATTTCCCCTGACTATCGTATTTGGCAATAAAAATTGCTGATGCAAAACCTTGACTTGATAAATGAGCAAGATTATCACTAGGATCAAAATCTACTTGCTTGCCATCAAAAGACCCTGTTAGGTATACATTATAAAGATTGTCGATAGAGATAGCATAACTTTTACTTGTTGAGTTTGTTTTACCTATGTTGTGTGCCCACTGATAAGTGGCAGATTGATCATATTTGACCACAAAAATATCATAACTACCTTTGGCAGTTAAAAAAGACATTTCATAAGCGGGATTAAAATCTACATCAGCACTCTGAAAAGCTCCTGTTATATAAATATTATTTAAATCATCTACAGTAATATCATAGCCTCTATCTACTCCAGTTCCACCTATTGGAAATGCCCACTGGTGTTCTCCATTACTGTTATATTTGGCCACGAAAATATCTGGACTCCCTTCTCTACTGGTGAGTTGGGAGGTGCCATTACCTGGATCAAAGTCAACCGTCCCCTCAAAGAAGCCTGTGATATAGATATTGTTATCTGTATCAATAGTAATACTGTAAGCTTCGTCTCGTGCAGTTCCTCCAATACGATATGCCCATATATATTCACCTTGATTACTGTATTTGGCAATAAAAATATCACTACTTACATTATCACTATTTAATATAGCAGTGCTGGTACCCAAGTCAAAATCGGAAGAGTTGTAAAAATACCCAGTGACATATACATTTCCATCCGAATCAATGGCCATACTATTGGCTTCATCACTATTAGTACCTCCCACTTGCCTTACCCATTCATAGTTTTGAGCAATGGCCATATTGCCGAAAAATAAAAGCACAATTATCCCTAACAAAAGTTGTTTTCGTGTTTTCATAGCTGCCTGAATTATTCTTTGATCAATTTTTTAACTACTTCTTCATTGGGCATGGTAATGCTCAAATAATACACTCCACTTGGAAATTTCTGCAAGTTGATTTGCGGAGGAGGAGAAGCAAAACGCTTCAATGTTCGCCCTTGTGCATCGCGTAGCACCAAGGTGATGTTTTGAGGTAGGAGAGGGGACGGCCATTTGACTTGAAATAGCCCACTTTTGTTTGGGTTGGGGAATATTTGGAGTTTTTTAGCAAAATCACTTGATGTTGTACCAGTCACCACTTCGTTTTTAGGGATTTTCACCCCTACGGTATCTGAGGGAAGGGCTTCTATTCCTCCGTCACCTTTAGCAATGGCTCGGTAGTAATAAGTAACACCTGGTTTGATGGAGAGAGAGGTGTCTAGGTAGCTGGTTGTATTGTCTGTGATAACCTCGGCGAAGTTATTGGGGGAGCCTTCGCTGCGCTCGAGTCGGGTTTCTCGAGCTTGACTCAGATTGATTTGCCAAATAAGTTTAATGGCATGGCGTCCTTGAATCTCCGCTGATAAGTTATAGACCTTTGTAATGATTACTTGAAGAACTTGAGACACACTAGGAGCTGCTTCAAATTCATTGTTACCCCTTTGATTTGCTGTGATGGTTGTAATGCCTGCCCCTTTGATGATAACTAAATTTCCTGATATAATGGCTACATTGGTGTTCGAGCTTGTAAATGTAATGGGAAGATAAGAACTTGCAAGTGCATTGATGTTGAATGAAGCAGCGTTTAAACTCTTTAAAGAATCTGCTCCTAGATTAAAATTTATAACTTGCTTATTTTTTTTAATTGTTAGAGTTTGGGAAAGTTCAGGTGCAGATTTGTAATACTTGTTTCCTGGTTGACTTGCTGTGATGATGCTTGTTCCTTTCCTTATAATTTTCAATTCGTTATCGAGAGTGATGGCTACTACTGGGTTAGAACTTGTAAAAGTGACATTTAAACCCGCACTTGATGAAGCCATTAACCGAATTTTATCTCCATTTTGTAGTTCAGTGGGTAGGAGTTGAAAATCTAAAGACTGGGCTAACTTCTGTCCTTCTTCTGTGACAACCCCTTTGATATTTATTAAATAAATAGGATGATCTAAATCATTACTTTTAATAATAATTGAACCTTTAGTAAGTCCTAATTTTTCTCCCTTGACACTAAACTGTAATAGCACTTTACCTTTTGCTGGTACTAAGCTTGGGTATTGGGTCTTTAATGTAAAGTTATTTGATGCCTGAATATCTTGTATATTCAACACCGTTCCTCCTAAGTTTTCAAGTGTGATTTCAAAGGGCTCTGTTTTACCTAGCCAAACTGCACCAAAATTAAGGGTATCTCCTGACAAGAAAGTATATTGCCCTTTTTTAACTCGCATTTGGGTTGGAGATGATAATTTACGGATTCTATTATTTTCACTATCTGCGATATATATAGCGCCAGTATGGTCTAATGTAATGTCTCGTGCCCAATTGAAGCTGAAATAGGTGGAAATAGAATGAATTATTCCAGTAGAGTGATTTATTTTTTTTATGAAATAATTATTTCTTTCTGCAATGTATATATCGCCAAAAGCATCTAGACATATTTTTTGAGGTGATGAAAGTTGAGAGTCAATCGCCAATTGCCCATGAGATGAGACACCATGAATTCCATTTCCAGCAATTGTAGTAATGATTCCTGTTTTGATTGATATTCTCCGGATGCAATGATTCTCTGTATCTGCGATGTATATATTACCATCCGAATCTAATGAAACTCCGGTAGGTTTATTTAACTGAGAATAAATGGCTTGAGCATTGTCACCAGAATAACCGCTTGTTCCGTTTCCAGCAATGGTGGTTATTTGTTTCGTAGAGAAGTCAATTTTCCTCACACAATGATTATCTTTATCTGTAAAGTAGATATTATTGGATGAGTCCAAAGCTATGTCAGTAGGGTAACGAAGCATTGCTAAACTTGCTAACCCTTGGTCTCCTGAGTACCCCCTTTGACCTGTCCCAGCAATGGTAGTAATTATGTTATTACTCTTGTTAATTTTCCTAATTTGATTATTTCCAGCATCTGCAATGTAGATATTACCTTGTTTATCTATAGCAAGCCCTGATGGATAGCTTAGGTTTGCGTCAATGGCTTTCCCTCCATCACCCCAATAGTTATTTTCTCCAGTACCCGCAATGGTAGTTATTATGCCAGACAAAACATCCACTTTCCGAATGCGGTGATTATCAGTGTCTGCGATATATAGATTACCTGCTTGATCAGTCGTGATCCCAGTTGGGTGACTAAGTTGAGCGGAAGTAGCTTTTTGGTAGTCTCCTGAAAATCCAATATTGTCATCGTTTCTTATTCCTGAGCCCGCAATGGTAGTAATAAGACCATCAGATACAGTTATTTTTTTAATAAATCGCTGACCATCTGTAATGTATATATTTCCTTGTTTATCGGTAGTTATCCCTGTTGGGTTAACTAAGTCTACATCTATTGCCAAATCACTATTACCAGTAAAACTATAGTTTCCTGTGCCAGCAATTGTTTCAATAATTTTGCTATTTACATTTACTCTTCTAATTCTCAAATTTCCTTGATCAGCTATATATATATTGCCTTTCTGATCAATTGATATATTTTCCACATAACTGATTTTAGCCAGATATGCAGCTTCCTTATCTCCTGCAAAACCATAGAAGCCATTTCCAACAATGGTAGTAATTATCTGGCTATTAGGGTTGATTTTGCGAACTCTATGGTTGTTCCTATCTGCAATGTATAGTGCACCTAGAGTATCAACAATTACATCTGATGGAAATTGCATTTTACAAGCAATAGCCATTCCTCCATCTCCTGAGAAGCCAGGTGTTCCAAGTCCTGCGATTGTATAGATTTCGTTAGTAGAGCTTAGTATTTTCCTAATTCGATGGTTACATCTATCTGCTACATAAATATTATTAGATTTGTCTATGGCTATTCCTGAAGGGTAGTTTAATTTGGCAAGTGTTGCTTTCCTATAATCTCCCGAAAATCCAGCTTTCCCTGTACCAGCGATTGTGATGATGTTTCCAGATGAAGCCTCTATCTTTCTGATGCGTTGATTACCACTGTCTGATATATAAATATTCCCTATTCCATCTACTACTACATCTGAAGGGTAATTAAGTAAGGCATTTATGGCACTCTCTCCATCTCCAGAAAAGCCTCTTATACCCATCTTTCCGGCAATGGTGCTTACAATATTAGTAGCTATATCTAATTTTCTTACTCTATGGTTCTCTGTATCAGCAATGTATAAATTCCCAATATCATCTATCGTAATACCATGAGGGTTATTAAAACCTGCTTTTAATGCTGTTATGCTTTCTATATCTACACCCGCCACCGTCTCAATCCTATACTGCCCCCAAACCTCCCCAATTCCCAAAAACAACCAAACCAACCATAAAAATCTTATAAAAAATAACTGAGTGAAAGTCCTCATAGCGCATAAAAAATTTAAAGTGTTACATCATATCAGTCTCTCTGCTTTCCCGAAAGGTTTTGTTTCAGGGAGCACATAGAATAAAAGGCAAAGCTGGCTGAGTGCGGATGAGCGATAGCAAAATAGAATATGAGGCAAATTTTAACCATCAAAAATCCAGTTTTTGTCTTGCAGAGTTGGGCTAAGTGGCTGTATTTGTGGTAGTTTCGTTTCAGAAGTTTAGCTTGTATAGGAAAAGAAGTATAGAATATCGGAAAAATTACCAGATTATCTCCTCAGTTCTGGGGAGGGAGCCGAATGGTTATATGTAGGGAGGCCAAAGGAGGGCTTAATGTGCATTTTGCTAAGGATTTGCAAACCCTTAAACCTTTAGCATCATGGCATCTCAACCAAAAGACCCAAATTATCCCAATCCACCCAAGCTCCCCCGATTACTCATTGATGAGGAGTTTAAAATAAAGCTCATCAAAAGTGAAGGGTGGGAAGAACTCAAAATGACGAGCTTATGCAAAATACTGTATTGTTTGTTTC
The DNA here is from genome assembly GCA_003483885.1 of Microscillaceae bacterium. GTDB lineage: Bacteria > Bacteroidota > Bacteroidia > Cytophagales > Microscillaceae > Microscilla. The sequence goes on along the minus strand of DMXI01000581.1, from coordinate 5,789 downwards.
TAAGGCACCCCGAAGGCATTACCTTATATGAGTTGGGGAACTACCAAGAGGAACTGATGCGTATGTATCAACCGCTTTGTTGGGAGTACAAAAATCGCAATCAATTTATGCAAGACCGTATTACCGAATTGGTTTGTCGATGTAGCAATTCGGTCTACGAAAAAATGTCTCGAATCAAGGCTTTGTTGAGCAAGCACCTGCCTCCTGACTTAGTGCATTGGTACTGCATAGAGGGGGAGCGAGGGCAAGCCAAACGAATTGCCCTGCCTCGCCATTGGGTCATTATCAAATACAACTTTTAGTGTTTTCATCCCAAGCCTATGAATCAAGCGTCTATACATCAGGAACTCAATACGCCTATTATATTTTTGGCCTTTGCCAATCCCGATCAGGATTTGAACCTGAGCCGGGAACAACAGGCTTTAGAAAAATTATTAAAACCTTTGGAAAGAGCGGGCTTCTTCCAATTAATCGTGAAAGCCAACATTAGTGTAGAAGAAGTATTCCATTATTTTACGGAGCATCATACCCGCGATCGGATTGCTATTTTTCATTATGCGGGTCATGCCTTATACCAGGAAATCTTTTTTCAAACCGAAACGGCCGATAGTGAACCGTTGCATCAGTTTCTGGCTCGACAAGCCAGCTTACAGTTGGTGTTTCTCAATGCTTGCACTACTCAGGGGCAAGCCCAATACCTCAAACAACAAGGGTTTCCGCATGTGATAGGTACTTCGACTTTTATTGGAGATCAAATGGCGATTGATTTTGCTGAGGAGTTTTACCGTAACCTTACCGCGTTATTTTCTATCAAAGAAAGTTTTGAGAACACCAAAAACCTCATGGAAAGCAAAGGTGCCAGTAGAGGGGGGGATACTTACACCCGACATTCCAAAAAACTGTATCCTACTGCCAAAAAAGTAATCATCCCCTGGAAGTTGCATACCAATGATGAAACACTGGCAGCGAGTTTGACCTTAGCAACTGCAGTCCAAGACCCATTTTTTGGATTACCTACCTTGTCTATGCACCAATTCAAGCTACCGAGGCCACCCTTTGTCTCTCTTCGACATTATTCTCGCGATTATGCAGCCGTGTTTTTTGGCCGGGGAAGTGTTATTAGAGAATTGTACAAGAAGCTCACCAGCACTTTATACAACGCTCCCTTCATCTTGTTGTACGGACAATCAGGAGCAGGTAAATCTTCTATGTTGGATGCCGGGTTATGTCCAAGGCTAGAGGCTGGTTACGAAGTGTTGTATCTGAGGCGTGATCATCGATTAGGATTATTGGGAACCCTGGGATGCGAATTTACTGGACAAAAAAAAGGGTGGACACCCAAAGCATTACTTCATCAATGGAATATTACTCAAGCAAAAGCTCAAAAACCGCTGGTGGTGATTTTGGACCAACTAGAGGAGGTTTTCACCAAGCCATTTGATCCAACTCCAGATGCTGAAGTAATAACGCCAAACCAAGAGCTAGAACAGTTGTTTGAAGTATTACAATGCTTGTTTGAGCAACCAGACTTTTCGGGTAAAGTAATCCTAAGTTTTAGAAAAGAATACTTGGCGGAGATAGAGGGCGCATTGAAACATAAAGGCATTACGAGTTATCAAAAGCAATTTTTAGAAGTATTACAAAAAGAAGAAATCAAAGAAATTGTTACTGGGCTGGCAAATAACCCTCGGACAAGGCTGGAATATAACCTTACCGTTGAGCCATCCTTGGAAGAAACTATTGCGGCGGAGCTCAAAAACAGTCACCAGACTGCGGTAGCTCCAGTGTTGCAAATCATTCTGAGCCGAATGTGGCAGATCGCTGAAGAAATTCATCCCCCTCATTTTGACCACACTGTTTATCAACAAGCCCATACCAATGGACTGGGGCAGTTTTTGGCGCAGCAAATGGAAATGCTTGTTCCCGAATTTGAAAATGAAATAAAAACAGGTTTGGTACTAGACCTGTTGGCCCACCATACCACCGATTTGGGCACTGCTCAAATGCATGTTTATGAGGATGTAATGAAAGATTATGCCCATCAAAGTATTCGGGTAAGGGCTTTGTTGAGTAAAATTGAGGAACTACGATTATTAAATGTTGTCTTGAATCAAACTTCTGGTTTGGCTCATGATACTCTAGCTCCTATAGTAAGAGAAGCTTTCAAAAACTCGGATAAAGATGGGCAACGAGCCGTGCGTATTTTGGAAAATAAGGTCATTGATTTTCAGCAAGACCAAACCAGTTTATTAGATAAAGTGGACCTAAAAACAGTTTTGGCAGGCAAGGCTGGGATGCGCAATTGGAACGAAGACGAACGCACCTTGGTCAAAGCCAGTCAACGATTTTGGCAAAGAAGACGGCATTTTCAAAAAGGAATGGTAGGTGTTTTTGTTGGGTTGGTTTTGGGGATTATTGGTTTTGGGATATACACCATCAAGCTTCATCGAGAGAATCAAAATACCCAAAAACGCCTTACTCAAAAGCAAAAAGAAGTAAGTGATCGTACGCAGGCTTTGAGACAAGAGCGGGAGAAAAATAAAAAAGTAATTCAGCAGCTTGAAAAGAGCCGAAAAGAGGCCTTAGCCAAGGGCGATTTGGCCAAAGCCCAAAAATTGGCGGCCGAAATAGCCAATCTAAAAAACAAAGCCCAAAATCTGGCGGCTATTGCCAATCGTAATTTGCGAGCGAACCCCACATTTGCCTTGCAAAAGTCATTGGAAGCTTATCAACTTTCGCAAGATTTTACCATTGCCAACGCCTTGGCTAGTAGCTTTTATGAATGGCTTCAACAACCCGATACCTACCAGCAATTTACTGAATATTACCCACTGTTATTAAATGGTTGGAGCAGGGCAAAACTGCCTACAACCAATACCTGGGAGTTGCAACCCCACCAAGGGCAAACAATGGTGATGCATCGTCAACTTGGCCAACCTCACCCAAAACTCCCTAAAATAGATTTAGCATACGAAGCTGGGAAAGTAACCCTCTCTAATCGCTTGCAATATTTGGCACACTATGCGGAAGCTTCTCCCTTTATTACAGATTTAAGAAGTCAAAAGGAAGCTCCGCTGAGTCAACAGCCTCTCAATATTGCTACCGTCGATTTTTCAATGAACGATCAACGATTGGTTGCGTTGAGCGCTCACCAACGAAGGGTCTATTGGGCAGAGGTCCGGCAATTATTTGGTAAAAAGCCAGCCTTTCTAAAATTGTTAGAAGATTTTCCATTTGAGATTACGGCCATCAAGTGGCTCAATAATACTGAATTATTACTAGCCAGTGGTAAAAATTTGTACATCTACAATGTGTTTACCAAAAATCGCAAAAGACTATTACATTCGGGTTTTGGCCAACAAAACTCAAGTATTCAGCAGATTGTAGTATCGCCTCAGGGTAATTATTTGTTGTTAGCCAATGCCATCAATCAGCAGATTCAGGTATGGGATAGACAGGGACATTTGATCATTGAGCAATCGCCTGAATATCTCAAAAAACATCAATTTCAACTTAAGGGCATTACCTTTTCCGAAGACGAACAAGCGCTCTATTTTCCAACCTATGTTCCCAAGAATAAGGTAGCCGTGGTATTGCTACCACCGGGAATCTACCAAGGACTCCATCGGTCTAAAATATTCGAAAAGCTTCTTAACAATCAATAAATCCATAAAAATGAATAAACTCCGAAAAACCATTGGGTATTTAATCATCAGTGCATCACTCAGTCTACAGCCTTTCAAAGCTTTGGCCAATGGATTATCTGACCAAGATCAGCGTATTTTCAAGAAGGTTTGGTTGGCATTAGGCATTGGTGATAACATCAAAACTGAACCTAAAGTAATTTTGAAAACTACAAACATGGGTACTCAAATTGACCAAGCTACCAGCACTATTTTCATTGATCCAGGCTTGCTGGAAGTAGGCAAAAGTTTTGGCGATCAGCGTAGCCAGGCCTTGGCATTTGTATTTGGGCAAGCCCTGTATTTTTATACTACTCACAAGACATTCTCGCTGATGCCCCAAAAGTTCGCCCGTACTTCTGATAAAAGCCGGTTCTTGAAAGGCGACAAAAAGGGCATTATTTACGCGTATATGGCGGGTTATCCTATGCTGGATATATATACTCAATTATTGCGAAAAATCTATGCCCATTATGGTCTGGCCAATGCTGGTTTTTTACAATTTCGCCTTAACCGAGCCAACACTTTAAGTAAAGAGTTACGACAGTTTTTTCTTACGTTTCAAATCGCCAATTATTTAATGATGGTGGACGAAGGATTGGTGGCCCATGAGTGTTACAAGTATATTTTGGAGGAGTATGAGAGTAAAGAAATGTACAATAATGCGGGAGCCAATCTTTTGAAAATGATGGTAGAAGATGATCCTGCCCGGCAGTTTGCTTACCCAGTGGTCATGGATTTGTCTTCTCAATTGGTGTACAATAGTTTTAAGTACCATCAAAAAAGAATTACTGATGCCTTACAAACAAAAATGCAGTGGTGCTTTCAGGAAGCTATCCGAAAAGATGCCAACTATATTCCGGCTTATATCAATTTAGCAAATTTGAGAATATTAACTTTTAAACTCGCGGAAGCAAATCGTTATCTGGCAAAAGCCGAAAAACTAGCCAAGCAACAAAACTCACCATTGTTCAATGCCATTCGGGTGTTAAAAGGCATGCTGATTTACAAAGTAGGCAAAAAGATGCAAGCCATCAACTTATTGGCCAAATTGGCCCAGCCGAAAACTAAAAATCTTGCGTATTATAATTTGTTGGTAGCTCGAGAAGCACCCTCAGAAGTGTTGAAAGAAGAATTTCCAAGCCCGCAAAGTAATGGGTATCCAGAAGAAACTATTGCCGACATTGATCTGGACGTGCCATTTTACCGAGGCGATGAGCAAGCGTTTTTAGATGGCAGTGCAGTAGTGCAATTCAAGATAGTGAAGCTACATCCAGGCTTGAGCATTTATCTGGATACCCTCAAAAACGATCAAAACCAAAAAGTAGCACGACGTATTGTAGTAGCTTATCGAGGTAAACTCATCTATTTTGTACAAACCTTGCCTGGTTATAAGGGAAAGACTAGCGTAGGAGATTTCTCGATTGGATCTAATTTCCAAAAAATGAAAGATGCAGCAATGTATGGCGAGCCTTTGCGCACTCAACAAAAAGTGCAATTACTTACCAAAGAGTACACCTTCTATATCTATGACAAAAGAAGAATTATTTTCCGGGTAAATCACCAACAAAAAGTGGCCTCCTGGATGATTTACTATACAACGAAATAGCTGGTTTTTGATTAGTGGAGTAGGTGAAAAAACGAAACTATTTATTAAGGGACGTGGCAAAAATAACTTTCCTAACGTCATTTTTGGGACTTCATTTCTTGGCATCATAGCTTTTGAGCACTATTTTGCCCACTGTATTACTTTTTTACCTCTGCTTACTTTTTTCTACAGGTAAAAAAGTAACAAAAAACCCGCGGCTGTAGTACGTTTTGCCTAAACTGCTCAAACATTCGCCCCACCCGCTAAGCCTGCCCTAGGCTCAGTGATCAGTTTTACGGCTTCATGAAACAAGTTCTTAACGGCAACGTACTAAGGCCGAAACAGCGGACGCAACCGATGCCAATTTTTCAAATTGGGAAAGTAATTATTTTCTCTGCCCTAAGTACCGTGATATTCGATGCTTTGCTCGCGGGGGGAGGTCAGCATCGCGAGGGGACTGGTCTTGCGGGAAAGCTTATGTCCTGGTAAAACCGCAGGCTGTTAAGTTCTGGCAGAGA
>DMXI01000523.1 GCA_003483885.1 Microscillaceae bacterium | reverse complement strand
AAGTGCTATGTAAATAATTATTTGATAATTTATTGTTGATGATTAATCAACCTCGCATCCGTCAATTTTGCGATACGCTTTGAGGGCATCACCTCTGTATTGCGAATACGTTGCTAAATGATTTAGATTGCTTGTTTATTTACCCGAGCTACCAAATCCACCAGCGCCTCTTTCAGTAGCCTCAAAGCTACTTACTTGTTGCCACTGCCCATGTACAATGGGGCGGGGAATAATTTGTACTACCCTGGCTGGTAACGTTAAATCTGGCATATTTTGGTCAACTTTAATCAAAGGCACTAATACATTGCCTGTGTAAGTACGGTCTATAATGCCTACACTATTGGCCAACATGTAGCCTGTTTTGGAAATAGAGCTACGGGGAACCAAGTCAAAATACCACCCATAACCTGGTTGAATCTGAATACCCGTGTCAAAAAAAGTAACCAACCCTACCTGCTTTACTTGATCAATTAAGGTTAGGTCATACCCACTGTCCGACACCCGCCCTTTGAAAGGGGCTACGGCTTGCTCATGTACTTTGACCCAACGAAAATTCAAAGAATGATTCCAATGTGCCACTGCGCTATTCACTCCTGGAATTCTGACACACCATTGAACAAATATTTCTTTATGTTCGGCTAACTCTACGGTAGAGGTATCGTAAAGATTACCTAAAAAATCGAGGGCATTGTTGTCAGAAAGTGCCAAATAATACTGGGAAGCTTGAGATGATGCCTCCATTGGGATTTTAGCAAACGCTTGGATAGCTTGCATCAGCGGTGCATTTTCTACATAAAAACGCGCATGCAAATGGTTGGTTTGGGCCGCGTGCTTTATCTCTCCGTTGGCATCAAACAAGCCACGAATAAAGCTCCACAGGAGATCAGGTTCCAGCGCAGGTAATTGCGCTTTGCAAAAATCGGTTTCATTGGCCTCCACCTGCAACCAATGGCACACATCCTGTACAATCTGAGGAAAACTTAAAGCCAAAGTAACTACATCGTGGGAAGCCTCGCCAGCTTCTTCGTTGATGAGTAATTCTTTATCTATGACGCTTCTCAAAAGCTCTAGCATTCTCACCAAAGAACGATCCAGCTTGATTTTTACTTCTTCGGGGTTCAAGGTCCCCTTTGCTGCAATCCAGCCCAGTACATAGGCTTTATGTTCGCTATCAATGTGCTTAAAAAAATCTCCAGATATGCTCATGGATATGTTTTGATTTCGTATTTTGTGTAGGTGTCGATTATTTGATAAAATCGCCGCAATTTAGCACGACAATTTTTAAAAACGAAAAGAACGCATATTCAAACAATACATTAACAATTAAAGCAGAAAACCTGCTAACAATCCGGTGAGAATAATCCAAGGTGGTTTGATCTTAGTAAAAGCCAGTACTAAGAACGCTCCTGCTACCAAGGACAAATTCAATAGAATAGCCGTTAAATCTTGTGCGCCATGTTCAGGGCGAACTATAGGTGTCAGTAACAACAAACTGGCGGCAATCACCAAGCCTGAACTAGCAGCGTGGATACCCTCCAGCGATGCTTTTACAATGCGGTATTTTTTGAGCTGTTCCCAAAAACGAATGACAAAGAAAATCAGAAAAGTGCCTGGTAAAAATATACCCGCCGCAGCTACAAAAGCACCCCAAATCTCTCCGCCTACTCCAGCTCCACGCATAGAAATAACCCCAATAAAAGATACAAATGAAAACACTGGCCCAGGTACACATTGGCCTAACCCAAAACCTGACAAAAACTCTTGTTCGGTTAGGTAGCCTTTAAACTCCACAAACTCGGTAAAAAGTACTGGAATAAGTACCTGTCCTCCTCCAAAAATAAAGCTTCCATTTCGATAAAAATTCTCAAATAAACGTACCCAAAGTGGCGTATTTTTAATGCCTATGATTAAAATACCAATACCCACCACTAGCATTATACTTACATATAGCAGAAAATTGGCCCATTCTATCTTCAGGGGTTCAGGCTCCTCTTTGTCTTGATCTTTAAAACGGCGCAGGGCGGTAACTAAGCCGCCAAAAACTACTACCAAGGGAAAAACAAAAGGAGAACGAAATACATAGGCACACACTGTAGAAATAAGTAACAGTAGCACCCCCATGCGGGTGTTGACCACCATTCGGGTAATCCGAAAAGCCGCATAACAAACCAGACCGACGGCCAATGGCTGAACAAATCGAAGGAAGTCCAGTGATAAACTCTGATGATTGTTAAAATAGGAAATGGTCATTCCTAAAATAGTCATGGTAATGACCGCTGGCAACGCCCAAATCAACAAGGTGAGATAGGCTAACTGAGGGCCGCCAATTTTAAAACCCAGGGCAACAATGGTTTGGGTAGAGGTAGGCCCAGGCAAGATCTGACACAAGGCGTTGAGTTCCATAAACTCTTTTTCGGTCAGGTACCCCCGTTTCTTGACGAACATGTCAATAAATAAAGCGATGTGTACCTGGGGGCCACCAAATGCGGCCACTGCCAGCCAAGCTACATCTCGCAAAAATATATAATGCCTGATACGTTTCATTCTTAAGACAAATGCCACTGACTTTTTATCATTTGTCAGTGGCCATTTACTTATGTGTTATTTTTTCAAACCAATTTCTTTCAAACGTTCGTCTAAAAACTCCCCAGCAGTCATATCTTCATATTGCTTGGGATTGTTTTCATCAATACAGCTATCCAAGCAGGTGAGATCCATTTCGGCCCGAGGATGCATAAAGAAAGGAATCGAGTAGCGAGAAGTATGTAACAATTCTTTGGGAGGGTTTACCACTCGGTGTATGGTAGACTTAAGCTTATTATTTGTCAGGCGTTCCAACATATCCCCCACATTTACCACAATTTGATCTGGCAATGCCGTTACTGGAATCCACTTGCCATCTTTGCGCAAGATTTGTAGTCCATCGGCACTGGCTCCCATCAATAAGGTGATGAGATTGATATCACCGTGGGCTGCGGCTCTGACCGCATCGTCTGGCACTTCATCGGTATTTTCAATCGGATAATAATGAATGGCTCTTAAAATACTGTTGCCATTGACTACCTTATTCTCAAAATAATCTTCTTCCAAATCCAGGTAAATAGCCAAAGCGCGTAACATCTGTTTGCCCGCGTTTTCCAAAGTTCGATAAGCTTCTAAGGTAAAGTCTTTGAACTGAGGGATTTCTGTTGGAAAAACATTGTCTGGATAACTCTCTTTAATCGGGTCTCCATCCGTTACTTCCTGGCCTACGTGATAAAACTCTTTCAAATCTCCAGTGCTTCTTCCTTTGGCATGTTCTTTACCTTTGCCAATGTAACCACGCTGCCCAAACAACCCTTCAATTTCGTACTGTTGCTTTAGGTCTTGTGATTGACTAAAAAACGTTTGCACAGTGGAGTATAAACTTTGGGTAAGTTCATCGGAAAGCCCATGGTTTTTGATTGCCACAAAGCCTATATTGTTGTAGGCTTCTCCTAAATCTTTGACAAATTGAGCTTTTTTTGATTCATCGCCAGAGGTAAAGTCGGCTAAATCTAGAGACGGGACTTCATCATAAAGCTTTTCGGCCATAACGGTAATTTTTTATTGATAATTGCTTTGATTGTAGAGCAAAATTAAAGTTTTGCGAATAATAATAGTAATCATGTAGGATTATTCTGGAAAATGAACTGTGAGGCTGTTAAAAAATAACAAGAAGCGCTTATCTTAGAAGCTGTTCGGGTTCTACTCGATATTTTTGTTATGATTAAAACCCAAACAGTTTCTTAGGTATTGATTATCAGTAAAGTCACTAAAATTTATTGTCACCATGACTCCAACACAAACCGCTGATTTTTTTCAAAACACAATCTTAAACCCAATTCCTGATTTATTGCTTGAATTATCAGAAGGCACTTATAGCCAACCCATTGCTCCTGACAAATGGTCTCCAAAACAAATCATTGGTCACTTGATTGACTCAGCCACCAATAACCACGCACGCTTTGTAAAAGCACAAATGAAAGAAGATTTGGTGTTTGAAGGTTACGCTCAGGTAGCTTGGGTAGATTTGCAAAATTATGCCCAAAAAGATTGGTCGGCGTTGGTTTCTTTTTGGCATCATTACAATTTGCACCTATGCCATCTGATCAGTAATATTTCTGAAGAAAACTGGAGCAAAACACGCGAAAAGCACAGCTTAGATACCATGGCCTGGAAAATTCGTTCTGCCGATGAGGTGGTAACCTTGGGTTATTTTGTACTAGACTATATCGGTCACTTGGAACATCACATCCGTCAAATTCTTCCTGACTACCTCCTAAAACTTACTCAAAATCCTTTATAATTTCACCCATCATTCAATCAGCTTTTACTTAGGTTAAAATAAGGGAAAATACACCCAGGCTTTTCATAAATATCTCCTATAAATTATCTCTTATCAAGCATTATCTTTATGATCTAGGCAAAACGTAATCCATCAGTTAGTCCAAAATCTTCACTGATCAATTATTGATGTCGCCTTGCTTACAATACCCCAAAAGTACCTGAACCAAGTGATTTCTGTGGTTTTATCAAACAATTTGCACGCTAAACGATTATAATAGAAGCTATCAATTGCGCCAAATGTGTCCTTCTACAACCTAAAACTCCAGCTATGTTGAACAAATCTGGCAAAAATACCCCATATAACACCGTATACCATTACACTAGCTTTGATGTAACTATGAACTCCCCTCAGAAAAAACAAAACCAATCTACTCACTCTAAAGTAAGAAGACTTACTTTAGGAAAGTTTCCAGCTTCTACCCAAATACAGCCAATTCATCAAAAAGAAGACAAAACGCTGGATGCTCCCAATAAGATTCATTCCTCCGATCTTGATCATCAAAATACCAATGAAGCCCAACAGGAATTATTTTTCTATAAAAATTGGGCACGTTTTGCCGATATTATGCAAATCCAAAATGGACAAACCAGTGAAGATTGGGGAAATCACTTATTAAGTAATTTGGTTCCTTTTGTAAAGGGTTTTCAGGCAGCATTGTATCTAAAGGCTGTGGAAGATGAACACGACGAAGATGCTGAACCAGAAAGCTATCGCTTAATTGGTGGATACGCGCTTGATATGGAGCAAATGCAACAGGTGATTCATTTTGGAGAAGGCACTGTAGGACAAGCCGCCAAAAGCCGGAAAAAGTCACACATCACCCACAATAGTCAGGAAAACCAGTTCAAGGCTATAGCCTCTACCATTGAGTTTCCAGTACACGCCATTGTTACTTTACCTATTATTTATCAAGAAGAGGTGTTTGGGGTATTAGAAATTTTATTTTACCGCCCCGTAGAAGAAAAATACTTGGACTTCTTGCACAAAATCAACAGTAACATTGGGGCGAATCTTTGCTTATTTTTGAAAGACGAACAAATCAACCTCCAAAACCAATACCTTAATCATCAGTTGCAACAAACCCGCAACCACTTGATTATTTCGGAAGAGTTTAGGAAAATACATACTAACCTTACCGAAAGTGTCATGTATGCCAGTAATATTCAGGCCGCTATCTTACCCAGCGAGTCGAGTTTCGAAAAATTGTTCAATGATTATTTCATTATTTATAAGCCCAAGGATATTGTTTCGGGGGACTTTTATTGGCTGGCGCAGGTAATCAAACGCAATCAAGATAATAAAAGCACTTCACGCACTACATTTTTGGCAGTGGTAGATTGTACTGGTCACGGTGTACCAGGCGCGTTTATGAGTATGATTGGTAATATGTTGCTCAACGAAATTGTGAGTAAAAAGGGAATTACCGATCCAGCTCAAATACTTAAAATGCTACATATTGGTATACGCTCCTCGCTCAAACAATCACAAGGCCACAACAAGGATGGTATGGATGTTTGCCTTTGTAAAATTGTTACCAAAAATAAGGGGGAATTTAAAATTACGTTTGCTGGTGCTAAGCGACAATTGTATTATACCGAAAATGGCCAATTATTTAAAAAGAAAGGCACACGCCGAAGCATTGGAGGCGACACTCAAGTAAATGCCATGCCTTTTGCCAATGAGGTATTGGAACTTGCGGCAGGTGAAAAACTATTTCTAAGCACTGATGGATTCAAGGATGTAGCCAGTCCCAAACGAAGGAATTTTGGTTTACGCAAACTTGAGACCCTGTTGCAAGAAGGTATAAAACAAGAGATGGCTCAGCACCGTGAGTTATTACTTACTCAGCTAAGAGAACATCAACAAAATACGGCTCAACGTGATGATATCACACTTATAGGGATTCAGTTATAAGATGAGCAAACTTTTGGTTCAATTAAACGTGAAGTGAGTTTGTTGAAGGTTATAAAAATAACTTTAAACAAGGCTTTTCCCTCTCTTTTATCCCTCAAAAAGCCGCTTTTGAGGCAATAGGCTGCTATTTAACATTTGTTTAACACTTTTCCTCTATTATTTCCTACCATTCACCTTACAAAAGCTTCTGTTTATCTAATAAACCCGTTTTTAAAGGTAAATTTTACGATATTAAGTCCAGTAATACTACTCAATAGTGACCCGTAATATTTACTTATAGGATATTTTTAATTATGAAACATCAAAAAAGGAATTATTCATTGCCTACACCAATCCCTCGGATTAAAGCAAATCTTCCCCAGGAAAACCGTAGTTTTCAGGAAGCCAAACACTTGATAGACAAACTCAATAAGCAGCAGGCTGCTGCCCTTCACCTTATTCAAAGCTCGGCTGGTAATGCCTAGCCTAGTTTTATCTCCTATCCTTTCTCCCCCCTATAGCTATCTCACCCTACTTCACAAAATACTATCCATACTTATGCTTACCTACCAGTAAATGTAAGCACTCCAACACCTGCATATTTGTTATCTCAATTGTTATTAACACACCTTGATAGTGTCAAACCCTGCATTTGGTACTTGCCAACGTAATCGGTTAAGTGTTATTCATAAGTTTTTCAAGCGTACTAACGATTTATTTTGACCCAAATCTTAGCTAATCTATGAGCACTACTGAAAGTAAAAAAAAGGAATCTAATATTTCTAAAGTAAGAAACTTAACTGCTCACAAACGAGAGGCACAATTTCCTTTCTCTACGATTTACAAAAATCCAACAAAAAATACCCAGCCTAAGAAAACAGCACCAACTCCTGAGGAAGATTTATCCTTTTATAAACATTGGGCACACTTTGCCGATATTATGCAGATTCAGCCTGAACAAAAGAGTGAGGACTGGGCCAACCATCTATTACGTCATCTGGTGCCTTTTGTGAAGGGGTTTCAGGCAACTTTGTATATCAAAAAGGGTGAGCAATTACAGCTCATTGGTGGGTACGCGCTCAACCTGAACGAAATTAAATCAATCATCAACATAGGTGAAAACACAATTGGACAAGTAGCCAAATGCAAAGAGGTGTTACATATTGTAAATCCTCAAAGCAGTTTTACCAATGTCAATGCTACCCAGAGTGTTCCTATTCAAGGAATTCTTACTTTGCCTGCTCTGTATCAAAACCAAACTCAGGGTGTATTGGAGATTTTGTTTTATCAACCGATTTGCGAAAAACATTATCAGTTTTTAACCCAGATAATGGGTAATATTGGCACCAATTTATGCCTGTTGGCCAATGCCCAGCTCCAACAAAAGAATGAAGAACTGAATCAACAGTTGTGTGCATCAGAAGAATTTCGCAAACTGCATTCTTATATTACCGAAGGCTTATCCTATGCCAGTCACATCCAGTCAGCCATGATGCCCAGCAAGCTCAATTTAAAAAATACATTTCAGGATCACTTTCTTATTTATGATCCTAAAGATATTGTCTCAGGAGATTTTTATTGGGTTACTCAAGTATCCGAAACCCCTCAATCAACCAAAACTACCTTTGTGGCAGTGGTAGATTGTACGGGTCATGGGGTACCAGGTGCTTTTGTCAGTATCATTGGGGTTACCTTACTCAATGAGATTGTAAACCAAAAAGGGATTACTGACCCTGCTCTTATTCTTAAAATGCTAAATAATGGTGTACAAATGCGCCTCAAGCAGTCCCAGGGTAACAATAAGGATGGAATGGATGTGTGTTTATGCAAAATAGAGCATCAAATAGATGGGCGTTTTTTGGTAACCTTTGCTGGCGCCAAACGACCTTTGTACTACATTCAGGATAGGTTATTACACAAAATCAAAGGGGATCGTCACGGAATCGGGGGAGATTTTAATCCTGGTAACCAATCTTTTACCAATCAGCAAATTACACTTTCTTCGGGTGATCGGTTGTTTTTGTCTAGTGATGGATACAAAGATGCCGCTAACCTTCGCAGGAAAAGCCTGGGGCTCAAAAAGCTGGAAAACTTATTACGTCAGGGAAATAAAGGCTCTATGAACCAGCATTACCAAGCGCTACGACAAGCACTCAAGCTACATCAACAAGGAACAACCCAAAGGGATGATATTACGCTTTTGGGGATACAATTGTAACAAGAATTGCCGCTCATTTTGATGGTTATTTTTCTCTACCAACTGCTTATCCTGAGTGATGCAGATGTAGATTATTTGCACACCTAAAACATATGCCCTGCCATTCAGTTTATTTGATGTATTTACATATATTTACCTGTGTAATTCATCAAACGAAACTTATTTTTCATTAGAGTGTGCTTAAAATTTGTTTGTAGCGCTGTTTCACCCTTCAGATTCAAACAGGAACATTTAGGCCTGCTCTCAATCTATAAACTTAAAAAATATGAAATTTACTTTTTACGGGCACGCGTGTTTTGCAGTAGACATTAATGGTAAAAGCATCTTATTTGATCCCTTCATTACTCACAATGAACTTGCAAAGGAAATCAAGGTAGAAGACATTCGCGCCGATTATATCTTGCTTACGCATGGGCACCAAGACCACGTAGCAGACGCGGCTCAAATTGCCAAACAATCGGATGCAACTATTGTATCTAATTTTGAAATTGTGAGTTGGTTTCAACAACAAGGTATAGAAAAGGGCCACCCTATGAACCACGGAGGAAGCTGGCAGTTTGATTTTGGCAAGGTAAAGTATGTCAACGCAGTACACTCAAGTGTGCTTCCTGATGGCACCTATGGTGGTAATCCGGGAGGATTTATTGTATACAGCGACGATAAAACTTTCTACAATGCTGGTGATACAGCGCTTACTCTTGATATGCAGCTCATTCCTCGTTTTGCCAAATTAGATTTTGCGGTACTGCCTATTGGTGACAACTTCACAATGGGGATTGAAGATGCCGTAATAGCCGCTGACTTTATTGAATGTAATAAAATAGTGGGGATGCATTACGATACTTTTGGCTATATCAAAATTGACCACGAAGCGGCCAAAGAAGCCTTCAGTAAAGCGGGTAAAGAACTTATTTTAGTAAATATTGGAGAAACTATTGATTTGTAAAATAGTTTGTTTCAACTATACTATGAAGGCAGGTCAGGTTCTCTGGTCTGCTTTTTTTTATCAAAAATTTTGGTTACACAATACAACCTTACATTGTTTAACTTTTAACCCAAAAACATTAAACAATACTCAATATCAATTTGTTGATGGGGTGTATAATCGCTTAAATGAATTAAACTATAATGATCAATACAATGAATTTGATATCTAAGCATGTAAATAGATATGCTAAAGTGGAAGTACTTGAAAATCAACCTGATGTTTGTATTATTACTGCTACCTCGAGCTATATCCCAGTAGAAGAGTTTAAAAGCAGCTTCGAGTTTATAGGTACATTGGTGGCTAATGAAAATGTACGCAAGCTCATTTTTGATAAGCGTAAATTGAGGGTGTTCCATCAGCCTTCTATGGAGTGGTATTTTGTAGAGTGGAAAGAAAAAATGTATGACTTGGGTCTGAAAATTCACCGAAAGATTCTTCCAGAAGACGAAATTTTCAGAACCAGTGTAAAGATTGGCAGGCAAAAAATAGAAGCAAACTTTCCTGATGGCAAATTCCATCAAATGGATATTCAGTATGCAGAATCCCTTGAAAATGCTATTGAAAACTAAAACAACCTTACCTTCATATGACAAATCACCTTAAGAAACTTATCCAACAACAGGAAACCAGAATAAAGAGGCTAAAAACTGAGTATCAGGGCAAGTTGAGTCGTAACAAAAAACAAAACGATGCAGCTTTAAAAACCATTCGTGCAGAGTATGAGCAAAAGATACAAGCACTTTCGCAAGCACTACAGTACCAAACTGAGGAGTTGAAACACGAAATTGCTTTTCATAAGGAAATGAATGATGCTCAACGTATTATGTTACAAGATGCCTTGCTACAATGCCAAAAACTGGAAGATGAGCTTACTAAATTGAATGATTAGTTCCTATTTTTCAGTTTTCGTGACCATGAAGCAATTCATTTATAGCCTCTATAAGTAAAACTACTCACCAACACTGGTATTTACCCTTAAATACAAACCCAATTTAATACGTATTGGGCAAATGCTTCTCTATGTATAACTTTGTGGTATACTCAAAGAAAGAAATTAATTATTCTGATCTGATATAGACATAATATTTAGCACATAAGATATTTTGTTGTATTTGTACTTGCACTTACTTTCCTAAAATATACTCTGACTTTGTTGGAGTATATTTTTTTATGCATATACTCCAACTAAATGTTATACCAGCGAGTTTTCAATCGCAAACTTTACCAACTCCACGGTGTTTTTTAAGCCAAACTTTCGCAAGATATTCGCTCGATGATTTTCTACAGTACGAGTGCTAATGCATAGCTTGTCCCCTATCTCCCGATTACCTAATCCGGCTACTACTTGCTCTAACACCTCTTTTTCTCTAAAGGTAAGCGTTGGTAACAAGTTTTTACCTGCGGTATTTTTGGTATCCAATAAGCGGTTGATCAAGATTTGTGACACCGACTGGCAAAAGTACTTCTGTCCGTTGTATACCTTTTTGATTCCCATAATGAGTTCATTTTCTTCGGTGTCTTTATGAAAATACCCATCAGCGCCCGCATCAAAGGCTTTTAATACATAAAACTCTTTTTGGTGCATGGTAAGAATAATCACTTTTTGGTCTGGAAACCTTTGCTTGATTTTTTCAGTAAGGCTTAATCCATCCATTCCTGGTAAATTAATATCACAAAGCACAATGTCAGGTCGCTGCGTTGCCAAAGCATCCAGTACTTTTTCAGGGCTACCAAACTCTTCCAACACCTTCATCTCATTGTATTTGGCCAACAACTGTTTGAGTCCCTGTCGTACAATAGTGTGATCTTCTATAATAAAAAAAGTAATCATAAATAGGTACTATTAAATATTGTTATCAATTGTTTTTAGTGGTATCTCTACCATGATGCAAGTCCCCTTGCCTAACTCAGTATCTATCGAAAAATGTCCGTTTACCAGCCGGGTTCGCTCCTCCATATTGATGAGGCCATTGGTATTTTTATGCCTTGCAGCCTCCAATTCAAACCCTTTTCCGTTGTCTTCTACCAGCAGTTGTAAATTTGTTTCATGCTCAATAAGCTGAATGTTTACCTCGGTGGCCTGAGCATATTTTAAGATATTGTTTACCGCCTCTTGGGCAATTCTAAAAATGCTAATTTCTATATTATCTTCAAAGCGTTCGCTTTCACAAAATATATCCAGATTGATCGGAATATTAGCACCTGACGAAAGGTCTAGCCTCAATTGCTTGAGGGCCTCGATCAAGCCATAGTCTACCAATATTTTAGGCATGAGGTTATGTGATATTTCCCTAATCTCCTGGATTACTTCCTTAAGCAATTGCTTGGCACGTTCAGAGGTAGGCTTGATTTGATCATTGTATGCTTTAGAAACAAAATTTAACTTTGATTCATCAAGAATAGTTTCAAGGTGGTTAATCTGATAGCTCAATGCAGAGAGCATTTGTCCTACTCCATCATGCAACTCTCGCGAAATACGGTGGCTCTCTCGCTCTTGCCCCTCTAAAATAGCTGCTCTTTTGAGACGCTCTTGCTCCAGTTGGTAAGCTATTTGTTCCTGAAGCAGGCGTTTTTCTCTTTCCTGCGCTTGTTTTCTTTGCGTGATATCCAGTGTTGAGAAAATCACCATTCCTCCTCCACCTTCTACATCTTTGATAGGCGCATAAGTCACGTCAAACCAAGCCTTTGAGCCATTCTGGTATACTATTTCTCGCTCATTATTGACCACCTTCCCTGCTAAAGCCTGGTTAAATTTTTCTTTAAACATGGCCTGCAATGGTTCTGGGGTAAACTGTAAATAGCTCTCTCCTATCTTGAGTCTTTTACCCAAAGCCTTTTTGGTATATTGCTCGGCAGACGTATTGAATAACAACAAGCGCATACTTTTATCCATCAAAAAGAATGATTGGATGGTATTGTTCATAACTCCCCGCAGGCGTAATTCACTCCGTCGTAGCTTCAACTCTATCTTACGCTGTTCAGTCACGTCTTTTTCATTGAACGACAGCCCAATAATACGATCTAGCTGATCTCGTACAGGTGCTAAGGTGGTTTCTATCCAACGAATATTGGTAAAATCGGGGTAGTTTAGTTGACGTTCAAACACAATAGAATCGCCTTTTAAACACTTCTCAAATTTTTCGCGGTAGGCCTCTGCCAGGTGTGTATTTTCTCCAAAACAGTCTAAAATATTCACTCCTTCACGAAAACCTTGCATAAACTGATCACTGTGGAAATCGTGCACTGCTCTATTAAATGCAATCACTTTAAATTCTGCGTCTAGAAGAATAATTGCCTGTTCAGAACTATCAAAGAGCGCTTGCAAATTACTTTCGCTGATGCTGAGCAATTCCAATGCTTTTTCCAGTGTTTCCTTGTTGGCTTTCAACTCTTCGTTGGTCATTCGCAATTCTTCTTCCTGGGCAATCAATTCCTGATTTTTCAGAGCCAACTCCACGTTCAATTCTTGTAATCTTACTTCGGCTTCTTTGGCTTCGGTAATGTCTTGTCCAATGCCCACCAGGTGGAATATGTCTTCTGCCGGATTAATTTCTACTGGAAAGGTTCTCACTTCTACCCAACGGGTAGTTCCATCAGGCCTTTCTACCCGATATTCTTCATTCATGAGTCCAGTCGCCCGATATTCTTGACTTTGTAGCACTTTTTGTAAGCGCTGTCGGTCCTCTAAATGTATTGCCTCCAGAAAAGCATGATCATTTTCATAGATTTCCTCGGTACTTCTTTGCCATATATGTTCATAAGCAGGGCTTATATATTCTATTTTACCACCTCTTCTGATCCAAAACACGTCTTGGATGTTTTCGGCCAAGCTTCTGAACTTTTGTTCATTGTAGGTAATCTCTTCTAATAAAAGCCTCAACTGCTCTTGTTGTGCCAAAAGTTCCTCATTGGCCAATGACAATTGCTCCTCGTGAATAGATAGTTCCCGGTTTCTATTTTGTAAATCTTCATTCAGTTTCTCAAGAGTAGCCTCATACTCTTTGCGTGGGGTTATATCTCGGGTAGTAATGGCAACCCCGTTTTTGAGCTTTACAATGGTATGGTGTACCCAGCTGAATTTATACTTTTCGTATTCTAAAAAGAACTCTTCATCTAAGGTTTCACCTGTTACAAAAACTTGTTTATACTTATCAAAAAAGCCTTTTTCGCGATTAACCGGCAATACTTCACATAAATTTTTATGATATATATCTTCTTTAGGGAGGTTGATTGACCGTAGTCCTACGGTGTTCATATCTACAAAAGTGAAGTCTACCACCTCACCTGCTTCGTCGTAAAAGGCATCTAATATGTAAAAAGCATCCAAGCTGCTGTCAATGGCCGTTCGGAAACGTTCTTCGCTTAAACGTATACTTTCGGTTGCAGTTCTTCTCAGGGTTACATCTCTGGCAATAATCACAACTCCACTGTCCAACTTCACCACTGTTTGATGCAACCATTGAGGGGCATAACCTTCCACATAAATAGGGAACTCGCCATCAAACATTTCGCCTGTCAAAAAAACTTCTTTATAGCGATCAAAGTATCCTTCTTCGATATTGATAGGATGAATCTGACACAAACGTTGTCCTAGTACTTCAAAACCCAAAAAGCTCAGTTGATTTTTACCTACAAGGTTCATATCTACAAAAATAAAATCCTCTACAACCTGGTTTTCATCAAATACTGCTTCTAAAATGTAAATAGCATCCAGGCTACTATCAATAGCTTTACGAAAACGCTCCTCTCCTACTCTGATCTTTTCGGTTGTGAGTTTCTTTTCTGTAACGTCTGTCCATATATTGAAAAACAATTCTTTGTTTTCTACCACAATCAATCTTACCACTACCTCTGTCAAACAATGAGAGCCGTCTTTTCGGCGCATAGTGGCATCAAATTTTATAACCCCTTTTTCTTTAATGGCCGCAATGCGTTCATCCATCTTTTGCGCAGTATCATCAGTAATGGCATATTCAGGTAAATGCATTTTGGCAAACTCTTCTCTGCTATATTGCAGTAGTTCAAGGGTTTGATCATTAAACTCAACTGGTAATAAAGTTTCTGGGTCAAAAAGTACAATAGAAGTAGGCGCTTCTTCAAACAAGGTTCTGTATACCAGCTCATTATGCCTCAGTATATCTTCTTGTTGCTTACGATCAGTAATATCTTTTTGTACAGACACCCAATGGGTAAACTGTCCCGTTTTATCAGTAATGGGTACCAAAGAGAAGTTTACCCAAAACTCTTCTCCCTGTTTGTCATAATTGATCAGTTCTACCTCAATAGGCTGCCACCCCTTAAGCGATGCTCTGATTTTATCCAGTACTTTACGATCAGTTTTAGGCCCCTGTAAGATTCTTGGGTTTTGCCCTATAATATCTTCAGCAGTATATCCCGTCATACGCGTAAATGCCGGATTAATAAATTTGATAACTGGGCCAGGTTCATCTATAGGATCAACTTCGGTAATCAATACGGCATCGTTCAGATGGGTAATGACCGACTCCTGCAAGAGTAAATCAGCTTCATGAGTTTCTAATTGTTGATGTGCTTTTTTTAAAGGAGTAATGTTTAGATGAGAAACTACCGCTCCTCCTTCTTTTCGTTTGAGCGCGGTTACCTGCATAAAAAACCATCGTTCTTCAAGCTTACTATGACAAGGATACTCTAGGGTAAAACTATTTGTCTTTTTTTCTAAGACAGCTTGAATCCCCCCATAAGCCTGCTTTGCTTCTTGGTCATCCTGCCACTCTTTTGGGTTGTTGCTGGTAATCACCCGACAAACATCTAAATAATTGGCCGACTCATTGGTTTTTTCAGGTACGCCATTATTTTCGCTCGAAAATCTTCGCCAAGCCTCGTTGGTAGCTATGATCGCTCCGTTTTTGTCAAGCACACAAATGTTGGCCTCTAATGAGTTCAAAACTGCCTGCCCAAGGTCTTGTATCTCCTGGAGCCTTTGGACGTGTGCCTTCGCTTGGGTAATGTCTCGTTGCACCGCAAAATGACCACAAAATCTACCTTGCTCGTCATAAATCGCCTTATAATGGCAATGCACTACTAAAGGCTTATTGGCTCCCAATGCGGTTATCTCTTGCTCAAGTTCCAGATCTCCCCGATCTAACAACTCCGCCCAAAGACGACGTCCTGAAGCTAAATTATCTTTATAAATATCATTAGGGGTGAGTCCTTGGTAGTGGGTAGCCTCTGTACAATTTTGTGCTAAAATGGCATCGTTAAACTGGGTAATTTTTTGATGGGCAAAGATATAATCCAGTGTACTTTCCCGATCTGTATTCATATTCCAATGAACTGGCTCGTCCAGCATCATACAGAAACATCCATCAGAGGAATGCTGAAAAAAAAAGTCCAGGTGTTTTTTTTGTTGTAGTTGTGCTTCCAGGTGGGCAACCTTCTGCTCTAGGGCTTCATAGGTGGCAGTATTTTGTTTCATAATGGGCAAATTGAAACAATTGAAGCATTATCGCTCCAATTTTTGGGTCGTAAAACATCAATCTATTCGCTCGCTTTTTTTCAAGCTTATCACTCGTAAAAAACCAATAAACATATTGAACAAGATACCACGAAAATGCCTGAAAAACAACCAGCCTCACTGAAAATGGGTAATCCTACGGTAGCCAACCAGGGTTAACACTCAATCTTTAATCCATCGTGGGCTAGCTGTATATTGGGCGGTAATTCTGCCTCTACATCAGCATGAAGCCCCATTCTATGACTAATATGAGTCAAATAGGCTTGCTTGGGTTCAATCAGATGAATAATTTCCAATGCTTGCTCCAGATTAAAATGAGAAATGTGTTCTTCACGATGGAGTGCATCCAAAATAAGAAACTCAGTTCCTTTTACTTTTTCCAGTTCCTCTTCAGAGATGTAGTTGGTATCGGTAATGTAGGTAAAGTTATTGATGCGGAAACCAAAAACGGGTAATTTATGATGCAATACTTCTATAGGGATAATATCTACACCTTGTATGTTAAAAGGTTTGTTTTCTATGAGGTGTTCTTCTACGGTTAACACCCCAGGATACTTTAGCTCTTTATCGACAAAAATATAGGCGAACTCTTGCTTGAGCTGATTCATCACTGACGCTCGAGCATATATGGGAATGTCTGTTTTCTGCTTAAAACTAAACGATCTTAGGTCGTCCATACCCGCAGTGTGGTCTTTATGTTGGTGGGTATAAATCACCGCATCCAGCTTGGTAATACGTTCCCGAAGCATTTGTTGGCGAAAATCAGGTCCGGTATCAACTACAAAACTCTTACCATCTACTTCTATATGAATGGAGGCCCTTAGTCTTTGATCTCGATAGTCTAGCGAACGACAAACTTCACAATCACAAGCAATTACGGGTACTCCCTGAGAAGTCCCACTCCCCAAAACTGTTACTATCATGCTATGCTCCGGTATATTTTATTTGAGAAACAAGAGAAAAGTATTAATTGTTGGTAGATATCGTGGTTAAATCAGTGTAAAACTTTTGATCTGCCTCGGTAAGTTCTCCTTGCTCAAAGGGTACTTGTTTCAAGATATCTATCAGGCAATTAATTTTGCCTTCTATAGTAAAATATTTATTCACAACAACCACTTTATTGCTTTTGAGAAGACAATATCCTGATTTAAAATTACCTTTTTCGTATCGTACTACATAACCAATCCTTTTGTAAAAATCTTCCAGTTGTTGTTGAAACTTATTGTTATACCTTATTTTCATATACTCTCATTAAATAAAAACAGTCAGAAAATCCAACAAGCTACCTCGCAATATCTATGCAAAGCAACCTAAGTGGCTTTTCTGACTGGAATTGGAGAAAGATTTTGGGCTAAGATTCGGTACCCGTATATTCTTTTACTTTTTGAACCAGTAAATCAAAGTCAATTGGTTTGGGCATAAAGTCGTTAATGCCTACAGCCTTAAAATCTTCCATAGAATAGTTTTTGGCATTTCCAGTAATGGCAATAATGGGAGTGCTGGCCTTTTGGCTGTCTTCCATAGCTCTAATCTCACGAGAACATTCCATCCCGTCCATTTTAGGCATATTGATGTCCATCAAAATCACATCGTAATTTTCTTTGGCCACCTTAGCCATTACTTGCTTACCATCTTTGGCAGAGTCAATTTCATATCGCTGAAATGAAAGTACCTTGGTAGCAATATTTTGAATTACTGAGCTATCTTCAGCGATCAATATTTTTTTTCCCATGT
>DMXI01000030.1 GCA_003483885.1 Microscillaceae bacterium | reverse complement strand
ATAATTTCTCTGAACACTCTTACATTTATAATTAAACCTCAAGTTCCACCAATTTTAAATAGCTTAGCCCCTGTCCAAAGTATTTGTTGGGGCAGGTCTCGAATCCAAATTTTGTATAAAAATTTTCCTTGTTGGGTGCTGCCAAGAGGGCAATGGTTGACCAACGATTGGCAGTTTTTTTCAGGTATGCCATTATTTCGTTCATAATCATACTGCCTATTCCCTGCCCTTTTGCCTGAGGGCTCACCATGACATCTGAAATATAAAAGAATAGTACCCCATCGCCCACGACTCGGCCAAAACCCATCAGTTTTTCTGAATGATATATGCACACAAAAAACAGTGAATTATCCAAGCTTTGTTGAGATTGTTCTGGTGATACTTCTCCAAAACCCACTTCTTTGCGAATTTGGATATAATCTAAATGATGGGGCTTTTCTAAACGGATATCGAATTCTTCTTTCATAGCCTTCTTTTTTTCAATTACATTACAAATACCTTTCTTTCAAAATGTGCACGTGGTGCCTTTCGTGGCCAATAATGGATTTGAGAAATTCTTTCAGCGTTACTTGATGTTGTCGTGCCATACCGTTGATTTGTAATTGTGTGTCAGACAACATTTCAATAAAACTCAAAGAAGCCTTTCGTACATTTGAAAAATCGATGATTAATTGCTTCATCTCTACTTCATCAAATCGGGCGTTGTTTACCAAAAGGTTTTGATCGTATCCCCATAGCTCAATTTGCTCCCCTCTACTGAGTTGAAATGCTCTAAACATTTTGATTCTTTCGTGATCGGTGATATGCCCTACCACTTGCTTTATGCTCCATTTGTCGGGTGCGTAGCGATGGTTGGCTTTTTCTTCATCGATTGACTTGAACAAGTCGTACGTAGAATGTGAAGCAAAAAGAGAGTGTAGATCATCGTCTTTTGCCCATTCAAAATAATAGGGAAATCCATCTTCGGGTTTGTATTTCATGATTCAAGGTTTCTTTATGGTTTGTATTAGGTTTGTTACTGAAAAAGGCAAGATACTACAATCATTTCTATTCGACCTATATTATTACTTCCACGGCCCCTCAGTAGTTATATTTACTGCTCCTTTGGGGGTTAATCGGAACAAACCACCCGCACAGCCCAGCCAAATATTGCCTTTACGATCTTCTAAAATATTCATCACTGCTTTAGAAGCAGTATTAGCCGCGTTGCTGACTGGATAATTTATAAATTGTTTACCGTCGAACTTATACACCCCATGCCCAGTAGTACTTACCCATATGTTTCCTGAGGCGTCCCGATAAATGGCATATACATCTCCTTGGCTTAATCCTTTTATTTTTGGGTAGTACGTCATGTTTTTACTATCAAACTTTATCAAACCACCTTTGCCAGCCCGTTTATTTACCTCGGCGTTGTCTTTTTCGGCTACCCTTGTTCCAAACCAAATATTTCCTTGTGTGTCCTCTTCGATGGCTTGTACATTGTTCGAATAGAGTCCCTCCTTTTCGGTGATATGTACAAATGTTTTTCCGTCGTATTTACAAGCACCATAACCATCACGCGTCAACCAGATATTCCCCTTAGAGTCCTCTTTTAGTCCAGTTACCCAATCTTTGGTCGCAGCATTGGAGCGTATCTCAACTGCTGGATCAGGCACCGAAAACCGGGTAAACTTATTTCCATCAAATTGACAAACCCCACCCCAGGTACCAATCCACAAATTGCTTTTGCTGTCTATAAGCAAACAAGAAACATTATTATTACAAAGGCCATCTTGGGTGGTATAATTTGTAAATGATGTACCATCATATTTCGAGAGTCCTGCCTGGGTTCCGAACCACAAATTTCCCTTTTTGTCTTCGGCAACACTCACTACCGCATTGCTGATTAAGCCGTCTTTCATTGTAAAGTATCGAAGGGTTTTGCCGTCATATTTCGCCACTCCTTTTTCCAGCGTTCCAAACCACATATTCCCTTTTGAATCTTCAAATATAGCTACCAGGTATCGACCAATTTGAGTACCCTTTTGCTTGTTTTTTTGTGTTGTTGGCCTTAACTGATCAGCTACAAGAGCTTGTTGTTTTTGTTGTGAATTGCAAGAGGTTGCAATCATTATGAGTATTAAGAGCAGGATATTTTTCATAAAGAAAGGTTGTTTTGTTGGTATATAGAATACACTTTTGTAGCATATTATAATCAAGTAAAGCTATTATTTTAGCTTCACTTCTTGTAGAGTCTTGCAAAGGCCAAAAAGTTTGAAGTGACTCTATGGAAGACTTAAAACAACAAAGAAAAACAAGCGATCTTGTATGTCCTACCCTAATAATTTTCAATGCTGCACCCCCATCGCCTCCGCTTGTGTCTCACAAGCGGATCGAAACCTCGAATAAATGAAGTTTGAGGACGCTATATATTGCTAGACAGGGACACGAAACCGAGGCGGAAAGAAGTAATTTTTAAGATAAGTTTTGCTTAGCCTGACGGCCATAGTGTCTCCACAAACGGAAAATGTCTAATAGTATGGTTCTACCCTAATAGTTTTCAATGCTGTACCCCTTTAAACAACCACCCTTTTAATAATTTCACGACGTTGGGCATAAGCACCCAAGTAAGCAAAGGCACCAAGAAAAGCGTGACACAAAGGGTGATGAGTATGGGAGAAAATGAGGGAAATATCAAGCGAAATAATTTAGAAACGATTACTACTCCAGGAAATACCAACAACCAAGTCAATACAGCCATTTTCCATTTGGGAGGCGCACCTACATTTTTGGTATCTGGGGCCTCAAACCAAAAGTCGATGCCAGTTACTTCGCGTAAAACCATTTCTTTTTCGTACAAGCCATCCAATTTTTCAATTTCCTGAGCTCGTTCGTCAGAATTCATCCATTGCTCGAGGGTTTGAAAGTCTGAAAATTTAAATAAAATCAAATAATCGGTATGACCCTCGGGAGGGTGAATGAGTTGTAGGCCTTTAAATCCTTCAAATTGTTGGGCCGCAGCAGTGATTCCTTTTACCCATTCTTCAAACAGATGGGTTTTATCGGTTTTGATAAAGTGACGAACCACGGTTGTAACTGAAGTATCGGCGGTTTTGGCTTCCATAGTTTTAGCAGCATCTAGTCTTGCAAATCTTACACTTTATGAGGATGCAAAGTGCAGAATATTGTCTGTTTCTCCAGCCCATTTCTAAAAAACCCAATATACCTGGCCAAAGAGATGCCTGGTAATGATCATAATCCTGTCATTCATATTATTATTTTAAGAAAAAATGATTCTACACTTGTAGAATATAAAAATATGTCTACATTTGTAGAATAACCTCTAAACTTGTAGAGATATGAAACTTACTAAATCCGAAGAACAATTAATGCAACATCTCTGGAAGCTGGAAAAAGCTTTTATGAAAGATTTGCTGGAGGCGTATCCAGAACCAAAACCAGCCAATACTACAGTGGCTACGCTTCTTAAAAGGATGATAGACAAAGGCTTTGTGGCTTATAAAACCTTTGGGAACTCACGGGAATACTATCCGCTGGTTCAAAAGAAGGATTATTTTGCCAAACACATCCGAGGGCTTATCAAAAACTTTTTCAATAATAGTCCAGCCCAATTTGCCTCGTTTTTTACAAACAGTACCAACTTGAGCCGAGAAGAACTTGAAGACCTAAAGTCAATGATTGACAATAAATTAGATGAAAAATGAACTGGCTTTATTATATCTTAAACTTCACTATATGCCAGGCTTTCCTTTGGGCGTTTTACCGTGTTTTCCTGGAAAAGGAGAGCCTGCATACCACCAAACGCTATTACCTGCTCCTGATTGTACCCATCGCAGTTGTTATTCCGTTGGTTACCTTTCCGGTTTATGAAGTACCAGTAAAGGTTTTATCGGTGCAGGTCGATTCGTTCAGACCTTTAGTACATGCTAAACCCATTTTTCAGGCAGGCAGTAATACGTTGTGGCCTACTTTTTTATGGCTCATTTACTTTGGTGGAGTGCTCATTTTTGGCCTTCGATTTATCAGAAACCTGTTGTACCTCATCACTCAAATTGCCAACAGTCATAAGGTCAAAGTTCAACACCTGACGCATGTCTTAATCTCTCAAGAGGTTATTCCCCACGCTTTTTTGCGATACGTTTTCTTAAACAAAGATTGGTACACCCATCAACGTATTCCACAGGAAGTATTAATCCACGAAGAAGCCCATGCCAGGCAGTTGCATTCCATTGATTTACTGTTTGCTGAGTTTCTAAGGGTTGTTTTGTGGTTCAACCCCTTTATTTACTTTATGAAAAATTCTATGCAATTGAATCATGAGTTTTTAGCAGATCGGTATGTGCTGGATCGGGGAATTACAAAAGGTAGCTACCAAGAATCTATTTTAGAACTATCAATCATAGAACCACAACACCTATTTTCCAATGCATTTAATCATTCATTCATCAAAAAAAGATTTCTCATGATGCAAAAACGATCAAGCAACACCCTAATTTATCTTAAGGCCACGCTGCTTTTATTTTTAGTAAGCGCTTTACTAATGAGTTTTAGTAAGCGATCGGTCAAGGCTGCACAGGTGCAAAGTCCCCGTCTCAATATGGTGCATATTACCAAAAATATCTCTGACCCCATAAGCGAATACAACAGACTGGCCAAATATTACAACCAATATCCTAAAATTGATTTTGTAAAGAAGGTAAAAGACATGTGGAAAATCAGGAACTTATATGAATCTATTTCTGCATCTAAAAGAGCACTGCTTGAAAAATACCCGGTATCGGCTACGGAGCTATCGATTTTTATTACCAATGACGGAAAGTATTTGATTGACAAAAGAGAAGTAAGTTTAACCGAAATCGGCTCTTTATTTAAGACATTATCGGTGCAAGAACGCTCCAATATTTATGTGTTTGATGAGAAGCAAGATTACCAGGTGTATATTAAGCATAGCAGAGCCAACAAAACCAAAATACCTAATAATAATGTATTTGTACGCCTTTGTTCTGACGAGATAATCGATGTCGAGGCACTAAATCTTTTTAAAGTAGTTAATCACAAGAACAAAAACTTAAGAGTTATCGATTATGCAGCGGCGAATAAAAAATTAAAGGCTTTTGTTCAGCAATTACACAAGACACTCGAGCAACATCAAATAAAAGTAAATCGCTAATCAATGATATCTCACAGTGTTCAAGGTTGATACCAACTATATGTTTGTGTTTAACTTGTTAATCGTATTACACCAGTGTTGTGTAGTTTTAATGAATGTGAGTAGTAATTCCAAACCTACATTGCTTTACTACTAGAAGTCGAGATGACTTCCTAGATTGATTGTCATTATTTGCTATGAATGGTTCATCTTTTTTACCAGGAGCTTCGTCGAAAATCCTTTAAAGAGTAGACAACAATTACCTAAATTAACTTATTTAATGAAAAAGATTATATTTTCTCTAACCCTAGTATTATGTACTTTAGCATTCTTTAGTTTTAATACTACAAAGTCTATCTATCCAAGTTTCGTTTCTGCCGAGTTGGCAAAGTTTTTCAAAGGCGATTATATTAAAACAGTAAAAGATGAAGCCTTAAATCTTCACTTGGAAAAGAATTTTTTACCGCTTTTTGATGATGTAACCTTTTTACATGCGCAAAAAAATGCCAAAGAAGGATATTATTATATTGTATTTGGTACCAAAGATGGTAAAGAAACCATGGCCTTGTTAAAAGCTAGCCAGCAGGATATTGAAACAAATACCTATAGTTATATCGATTTTAGTAAAATAAAGGTGACCAAGAGCACTTGGTATTGCCGCAGTGGTAGGTTAAACGCTCCTGCTGGTATATGTGAAGGGCTTACTTGTAGCCCTCATTTTGATCGCTGTCTAGGTTTGGTTTGTGGAGTTTGGAATGGTGTTGATTGCGATATATTTTAATTAAAAAATGATGAAATAGACTTGTGGATTGCCTTTTGAGGAAACAAGTTTATGAGTAGATCAACCTCTTATAGCAAAAACGAGTGTTTTGTATAAAGCAAAGCACTCGTTTTCATATATAACATATCGTATTTACCCTAAGCTCTTAATCTCGTATTAAGGTTCAAAGAAGGGCCTTGAACAGTGTTGATTTATAGATATAGTTGGTCGCTTACCTTAAAAAAATGCCTTTATCACTGAGCAAAAACAATAATCCCGCTAGTGTTCAAAAAATCGAGATGAGTTCATACGCTCACTATATCAAAAAAATTATACAAACCACCCTGGTAATATATCTACTCCATTCTTTTCGCGATTGGATGCTCAGGGTTTAACTCTAATAGGTCCCACAAATTACCATACAAATCCTTAAACACCGCCACTGTTCCGTAATCTGCTTTTTTGGGTTCTCTTACAAACTCAATCCCTTTTGAAGTCATATCCTTATAATCTCTCCAAAAATCATCCGAGTTTAAAAACAGAAAGACTCTTCCACCAGTTTGATCCCCAATAAATGCTTCTTGTCTTGGTTTTGAAGCCCTTGCCAGCAAGATGGTGGTCCCCTTAGAATTAGGTGGAGCTACGACTACCCATCTTTTGTCTTGTTCGGGTTGATAAGTATCTTCAATCAGCTCAAAGTTTAATTTTTTTGTATAAAAATCAATCGCTTCATCGTAATCTTTAACCACCAAAGCAATGTGTACTATAGATTGTTTCATGTGAGTTGGTTATTGTTAAATCGGCTATTTTTTCAATTCCTTCGCAATTCTTTGCTCCAGCTTTTTCATGACCGCAATGATTTGGTCATACTTGCGAAGCTTAAAGATTCGGTTGTTTTTAATTCTCCACAAGTAGCTCAATATCTCTTTTTTCTTATCCTTTCCTAAGGTTTCAAGCCCATTAAATTTCTTGAGGTTTCCGGCCTGATCAAACTCCATAAATGGGTGAAGGAGCGTGTTAATTCTGGCAAAGTAATTTTTATACGATTTCATTTCGGGCACTTCGTATTCTAGTTTCTCAATAATGCTGTAATGGTAATCGTACAACGCAATGATTTGAATTCTTAGGGAGTCGTTGGTCACCGTTTTGAGATTATTGGCTTTTAAAGATTCGTACGCTGAGCGATTGATGATGGGGATGTAATCTCTAAACAATATAATGTAATAAATGGCGATAGAGTCTTGAGAAATGTCTTCTCCCTTGAGCAAACCTCTGAACATCGTATCGGCTTTTAAGCTCTTGTTGTTGCCATACACATTCACTTTAAAATCGTGTACATCTATTTGGAGGCTATTCTTTATTTCCGATAGTATCTTTTGTTCAGAGTCTTTATTTACCCGATGGTCGTTCCAATTGTTGAGCGCAAAGGCAGATACTACGGCCACAAATATCGAGGCAAACTCTAATGCATACTTTTTCCAGTTTCGTTTCTTCACTTTCATTGTTGTTTTGTCTACTAGCACTATGTTTTAGAGGCAAAATACCCCTACTCACTTTCCACGAGTTCCTGGCCAGTGATAGACCACACTTTATCTCTATTGATAATAAATTTTTTGCCTTGTTCGTAATGCAAAATTACCCAATGTTCAAATATTTCAACTTCTGTTATTTTTCCCTCAGGTACAATAATTTCTTTCTGAAAACGAATGCCTTCATACTTAAATTTCATCCCGTTTTTAGGCGTGCCGCTTTCGCAACCCATCAAAAGTAGCAGCACTACCAGAAATCCAAAAAATGCCTTGAATGTTTTCATAGATTTGTTCGCTTAATGTTTATAGGTGTTTTTAAACTTATACGCTCAACTGCGTTCAAGGATGAAGTTTAAAATTAAGAAGTCATATTGACTTCTAAGTACTTTGCTAACATACTTAAGCAAAATTGGCCCTCATTTTTCGTGAGCGCCAATCTTTGTAAGGGTGTAATGAATGTCAGTATGATTACTTTTCTGCCAAAGCAATAGATTCTATGGTAGCAAAACAAGGTGTATTCACTGTAAGTGGTTCGTTTTCGATAGAAGGTTCCGAAAGTGACGTATCTTCTTCGAGCAGTCCGGTAACTGTGACCTGCTTCCCTTCAAAACGGGCTACTTCCTCAGACGAACGCACCGCAGCGGCCTCGTAAGGTGGCAATAGGTTTACTTCCAGGGTATCATTCACTACTATTTTGTAATGTCCGCGATGCTCACCAGCACCTCTTTTAGCAATGATACTTTTGGTATACACCCCAGTCAGGGTCGTTTTTTGATTAAATTTAATCTCAGTCATTGTATTTTGGGTAGATTTGGATGGCTTATGGACACAACCAATCGCCACCCCTGCCAATACCACGAGGGTAATAATTGTTTTTTTCATTATTTTTCTTTGATAACCATGGTCGTTGGCGTTTTACCATGTTGTTTGGTATCATGGTGTTGTTCGTGGAAGGTTTGCCCCTTTTTGCTGGTACCATACATGGCAAAATCCCATTTTTTGTTTTGTACCGAAGCATCTCCTACCGCATAGTTTTCCAACGTCACGTTATCGGTTTTATCATCACTCTTCATGACTACCCCTCCCCAGTGGAAGTTCCAGGTACTTACTCCTGAGTATTTTTCTCCACCCGAAGACATGGTGTACCCCTGCCCTACTTCTGGATTGGCATATCGGTTTATCTTCAGGTACTTATCTATCTCGTCTCGTTTATCTTCTGACCGTGTATTATAAAACGACATCATAATTTCCCCATACTCGCTAGCCTTGCGATGGTAAGTCTTAATAAAGGCTTTTTTAGCATTGGTATCGCTGGTACCCCGATAATCGCTCAAGGCCTTGTCCATTTCTTGTTTTTTCAGTTTGGCCTTGTCCAAGCTTGCCTGAATATCTTTTTTATCGGTCTCAGAGGTAGAAGACATCGTCAACCATTTTTTCAGCAGCTTTTCCATAATTTCGGCTTTCATCAACGAAGGAGTGCGAGCCGAAGTTTCTGACATGTTATTTGTCATTGAGTCTCTATGCACTGCGGTACGACTAGTACCTCCCACCACTACTCCTGAGCTTTTACCACAATCGGCCCAAAGCTCCATATTGTCTCCCGAAGTAGAGTTTTGTTTATTTTTAGGCAATACTTGCTTGAGGGTGGCAGAGCCCACGGTAATTTCTTTTCCTCCAGTTTGCTCTAATTCAATGCCTGAACCTACCGCTTGTAAATCACTATTGGCAGTGGCTACCTTGCCAGGCTTGGCATACAATAAGTGATTAGGATAACCCTCTCTTACTGCCACGGTTTTGTCGTCTGACACCCGATATTTGCCTTGAGATCCGGTGGCACCAAAATATCCCTGTATTACTTTATTTTGAATGGGTTGATTGGTAAGATCAGCTTGATTTGATTCAGTGGTAGGTTGACCTACAGTGCAAGGATTACACTTCATTTGCACTGCTTTATCACCCATGACATCCGCTTCTTTTTCCAGGCCCTGGTCGTCGTTCACGGGCAATCCTTTGGCTTGTACAGTAGGCTGTACTCGTCCTTGTTTTTGCTGTACTACGTGCCAGGCTTCATGTGGGAGGTGTTGTTCATTGCCAGGACCTACATGAATGTCGGTGCCTTGAGCATAAGCTTTGGCTTGAATGGCGGCAGGTTTACTTGAATTATAGTGCACCTTTACATCATCCATAGAATATCCCGAGAGGTTCTCTACTCCAGATTTGATATTATCGGGTAAGCCAGTATCATTTGGCTTACGTTGCAGAGGGGCTTGCTTGGCTTGAATCGCAGGTTTGGTTTTGCGCTGTACCGGTTTTTGCTTGGCCTTGTGGGGCGATTTTTTTTGGATAATCGCATTATTTGCTTTAGTAGGAGCAGATTGCTCCGCCTGTTGATGAATAGCGGTATGCATAAGTTTTGTTCGTTAGTTAGTGAATTAGCTGGTGTAATTATGGCTTAATTGTTAAGCAAAAATCATTCCTTATACTCCACGTTTTATGGAATTATTCATATGAACCAAACCTGACTGGAGATTATCTTTTTTGTTTGGTCTATATAAGCATTAATCTCACTGTAAAGCATATAATAATGAAGTCACCTCAAACTCTTGCAGGTTTGTTGAGGTAACGCCTGAAGAGAGCTTACCACTAACCCAAAAAGCCCTGTAATTTTTTACAGATAATAAAACTATATGAAGCCCTTTGGTATCTACAAGTTGGTAAGTTTTTACATTACAAACTCAGATAACCATATGAAACTAAAATACTTCATTTACTCATTGATTTTTGTGTTATTCAAACACCCAATCCTGGCTCAGTCAACATTGCCGGTTGATATTGCAAAAGAAACCCAAAACCGCATAGATAAAGGCCTTCATTTAGGCACCATTATAGGAATTATAGATAAAAACGGCACTCGTTATTATGGTTTTGGGCGGGTATCTATGGCTAATAAAACCAAGCCCGATGAGAACTCGATTTTTGAGATTGGATCGATTACCAAAACTTTTACCGCTACACTTTTGGCCGATTTGGAGGTAAAGGGTGCAATAAGTATCCAAAAACCTATCAATACCTATTTACCAGTTTTCGGTCGCATTTTATCTCACAAAAACCAAGTCATTACCTTGGAGAATTTATCTACCCATACCTCTGGCCTCCCAAGAGAACCTACCAATATGGATGCAAACGATGACCATAGATACCGTAATTATACTCCTCAGGATTTAAATGCTTTTTTGACCTCTTATAAGTTAAAGTCTGCTTCCCAAAAATACAGATACTCTAATTTGGGAGTGCTCATTATAGAACATACCCTGGAAACTCACCTGAAAACAACTTATGAAGCATTGATGATGAAAAGGGTGATTCAGGCACTTGGTATGAAGGATTCCTATTTTGTGGTTCCCCGTGATAAGCAAAAACGAGTAGTAAAGGGCTATAGAAACCACCAGGAAACAGCTCCACTCGACCTGGGACAATTTAATGCGATGGGAGGCTTAAGAAGTACCGCAAAGGATTTGCTCAAGTATCTCGAAGCTCAAATAAAACCACAAGCCTCTACTATACAGCAAGCCATCAAAGCCACCCACCAAATACGGTTTTCAAGCAAAAAGCGCACAATGGGATTGGGGTGGCAAATTATGAAACGAAAAAAATCAGGCAAAACTATTTATTACCACAAAGGAGGAACAAATGGGTTTGTAAGCTTTGCTGGCTTTGATTTGGAAGCGCAAGCAGGAGTAGTGGTACTGGTCAATGGTCGCCAGCATTTTAGTGATTTGGGCTTTAGGTTACTTGATCCTACTTATCCTCTCACAAAAGTGAAATAAGGGTGTAGTTACCACCCCTTGTTCATAAAATATATTTTTCAATTATGATTTTCAACAAAGGCGTATAAACGTGCGCCTTTTCCTATGCTGCTCCGAACCACATAATCCAGGTCTTTTCAAGAAAAATTCTGGCTAATCAATGATTAAGTGTTGGATCATCAAGGCTTCCATAGGAATGTGCTTGATTTTATTACCACGTAAGTCCAGGGTCTTGAGGTTGGGGAGGTCAAAAATAATGGTAGGGAATTCAGTAAATTGGTTATTGGCCAAACCAAGCCATTCTAATTGGTGGAGTGCCCCCATACTGGTGGGCAATTGAGTGAGTTGGTTGCCATTCAGATTTAGTATTTTTAAATGACCCAACTCCTGAATTTTCGGGTGTAATGCTTGCAGCTGGTTATCTTCCAGCCCCAGTCTTGTTAGTTTTTGTAGGCTTCCTAAGCTGGCTGGCACTTCTATCAATTTATTATTAGCCAAATATAAGTTTTCCAGGTTCCGAAGTGCTCCTATCCCCTTTGTTAGCTTCACGATTTGGTTATGGCTCAAATACAAAGCCTTAAGGTGTATCAAGGTCCCAATGCTTTCGGGTACGTAGGTAAACCGATTCCCATTTAAGTCTAAAGCCTCTAAATTTCGTAAACCTTTGACGTTTTGCGGAAAGTCAGTGAGTTGATTTTTGGCCAACTGTAGATTTTGTAGTTTTTGCAGTGCAATCAGGCTTTTGGGCAACTGAGTCAAACGATTGTTAGACAAGTTCAATAGCTCCAGATTTTGTAGCTGTTGAATGCTATCAGGTATCTTGGTCAATTGATTAAAATAGGCATTCAGTTCCCGAAGTACCTTTAATTGTCCAATACTGGTGGGTATTTCTGTCAGACGGTTATTGGCCAGGTTCAGGATTTTTAGACTTTTGAGCACCCCAATATGCTCACTCAAAACCTGAAGTTTTTTAAACCCCAAATACAAACGTTCTACGTCGGATAGTACCTTAGGTACGTGTTGCAGACAGAGTAGCGGGTGCCTGGCCAGGGCCTGTCTCGAATGTTCATTCAACTGCCCCAAATGCATACCCTTTACCAATTGAAAAGCCAGCTCTATATTGGTACTATCTTCAGTGTGGAGTAGTTGTAGTATTTTATCGTTGATAGATTTCATCTTTGACAGGGCGCAAGTTTATCGAGCGAGTGGACTCGTTTAAATATGATTTTTCTGTTTCTTTGTTATATTCACAACGATGTATTAAAACCATTGTTTTACACCTTTGCTCTATCCCTATCATTTAAAAATAGACCTAAAAATGAGACCCAAAGAAATATTAGTCAACCTCTCAATAGAGTATGAGCATTTTATGAAAACTAATAAAAAAGATACTCTGAAGAAGTTTATAATCAATGAAATGAAGCATCAAAACACTGGGTTGGTCTTGTTAAAAAAATACCTGATAGATTACCACCATTTTTCATCACTTGATGCTTCCAAGTTTGTTACTTATTGTGCAGCTCAACTTAGATAGTTTCGAATGATGCATTCTCTAATTTTATTCCCAAAAAACGCTTAAAAAACAACAAATGAACAAAGCACAACGATTAGCTCATCGCTTACGAGAGGTCATTTTGAACGGAAAGCTCATTGCCAATACCAACTTCAAAGATGCTTTGACTCCGCTCAATTGGGAACAAGCCACTCAAAAAATTGCGGATTTGAACACCATTGCTCACCTCACTTTTCATGTAAACTATTACATAGGGGGCGTGCTCCAGGTTTTTGAAGGGGGCGACCTCGAGATTAGAGATCGCTACAGTTTTGATTTACCATCTATCAAATCTCAAGAAGATTGGGAGAACCTCCAACAAGAGTTATGGGAAAACACAGAGAAATTTGCTCAAAAGGTAGAGGCCATGTCGGATGAGAAGTTAGCTTCAACTTTTGTAAAAGAAGAATATGGTAACTATGCCCAAAACGTGGAGGTGATTATTGAGCACAATTATTATCATTTGGGGCAAGTGAGTTTGTTGAAGAAGTTGATTCAGTAACCCTTATTGGGTCATTTTTCGCAGGTAAAAATTTTCTTCAGAATAAATCAAAATATAGCGCACCTTTAGTATTTTACCCACAAGAAACCGATTCAACTTATACTAAAACCCTCTCCTTATGAGTATCAAAGTTCAAGAAATTAAACAAGCGATTCAAGACAAAGGGCACGCCTGGGAAGCCGAAGAAAATCATATGACGGCTTTGGACGAAGCCACCCGCAAAAAAATGCACGGAGCCATTGTTCCTGCTGATGGCAAAGCCGATCCCACGGCTGACAAGGCAGTAGACCCTGCTACTTTGCCTAAAGCTATAGATTGGCGCAAAAACAATGGCAACTATGTCACTTATGTAAAATACCAGGGCGCTTGTGGTTCTTGTGTGGGTTTTAGTGCGACAGCGGTGTTCGAGAGTATGGTAGCGATTGAGCATGAACTACTGGTGGCCCAATTGGATCATTCGAACCAAATGTTGATTGATCTGTCGGTGGCAGATGCCTTTTTTTGCTCTAGCCACGGAGCCAGTTGCAACGGCTGGTGGCCCAAAGATTACTTCATTGCTAACAAAACCCGAGGGGTAGTGCAAGAGAACTTGTTTCCTTTTGCCGATGCCTTTCCCAATGATAACATCAAACCTACCCACGAGGTGAAAATCACTTGTGAGTCGGTTCCTAATCGGGCCGAAAGTGCCTTTACCTACGATAAGGTGTACCCCATCAACTCTATGAATGCAGCTAAAGCACATTTGGCGAATGTAGGGCCGCTGTCAGCCAATTTAAAACTGTATTCTGATATTTTTGCTTATAGATCGGGGATTTACAAACACACCAAAGGCGAATATGATGGACTGCATTGTGTGTGTATTGTAGGATACAACGATAACGATGGAGATGGTTATTGGATTTGCAAAAACTCTTGGGGGAATGCCTGGGGAATGCAGGGCTTTTTTAATATTGGTTATGGCCAATGCGATATGGAAGGCTACAAGATGTACGGGGTTTCGGGTACCGCACTCCCATCTATTACTTATCGCAATTATTTGATAGGATCCGAAAATCAAACCTTGCAAAAGGGAGAAGCCTTGGTTTCTAACAATGGTCATTACCAATTTATTTATCAAAAAGATGGCAATCTGGTGTTGAGCAAAACCTCAGATAAGACTATCCTTTGGAGCAGCGAAACGCAGGGTAAAGCTTCGGATAAAGTAGTGATGCAAGCCGATGGAAATCTGGTAATATATGAAGGGACTACCTCAGTATGGGCTTCTAATACGGTAGGGCATCCAAATGCTTATCTTACGGTTCAGATGAATGGCAAAGCCATGATTTATCAGGGAGAAAAAGCGATATGGAGTACAAATGACAATCCGTAAGTCTTATACCCTGATAATCAACAACTTTGCTCTTATAAATAGGAAAGTAAGCGCTTTGTATAAGTTGTGCTTAACTCGTATGCACCAATAAAATCATGCTTTCTAAAGATTTTTTCGCTCGTCCCGCTCCATCAGTAGCCAAAGAACTCATAGGCAAAGTAGTACGTCGGAAATATGGCGACTTATGGCTGGCGGCGGCTATTGTAGAAACAGAAGCCTATGGTGCCGATCAAGGCAATCATGCCTGGCTCGGGCGTACCACCGAGCGGGAATCTATGTGGGCACCAGCAGGCACTATTTATATGTATATGAGTCAGGGAGGCGATTCATTCAACATCAGTGTTACTGGAGGTGGTCATGTAGTGCTTATCAAAGGAGGCCGCCCCTGGCTTGATAAAAAATCAGGCGTGGTGTCACTTGATACGATGCACAAACTCAACCTTGGCTCCAAAGGAAAACGTCCTCCGCATAAACTACTCGCTGGGCAGGCGTTGTTTGCCCGGGCATTAAACCTCAAAGTAGCGGAGTGGGATGGAAAACAATTTGACCCAGAGAATTTCTTTATTGAAGACACCACCTATCGCCCTCAATCCATTATTCGATGCCGAAGGCTGGGGCTTCCTAAGTATCGTGCTCCTGATTTGATGCTACGCTACGTAGATGCGGCTCATGTACGTTCGGCTACTCAAAATCCTCTGGGCAAAAAAGCCTGGTTAGAAGGCCAAGACTACCAACGACTTTCGTGGGATGATTTGCCATAAGCCCTCAAAAGTGTTCTGAATTATAATCCCGAACCTCTTGGGGTAATCAAGAACGCTTTAGGAGTATTTTGCGTGCACTTTTGTCATCGAGATCAATCACAAACCTCTAAATTATTTTCTCGATGAAAGCATCTGTTTATACCCAATACGGTACCCCCGAAGTAGTACATATTCAGGAAGTAGCCAAGCCTACTCCTGGCAATAACGAAATTGTAGTAAAGGTAAACGCCACCAGTATGACCGCAGGAGACTGGCGCATGCGAGCAGGTGAACCTTTTGCCATCAAGCTATACAATGGCCTACGCAAACCCAAGCGAACCATTCTGGGACATGAGTTTTCGGGCGTAGTAGCATCTGTGGGGCAAAACGTGACTCGCTTTAAAGTAGGAGATCCTATTTTTGGTGGTACAGGCGACCGAGCTGGGGCACATGCCCAATATGTGGTAGTGCCCGAAGATGGTGCACTGGTTTTGAAACCCGAAAACCTGCCTGATGCTGACGCGGCTGCTTTGCCAGTGGGAGCTACTACGGCCTTGTTCTTTTTGCGTAAAGCCAACATTCAACAAGGGCAAAAAGTCCTCATTTATGGGGCTTCGGGCAGTGTAGGTACTTTTGCAGTACAGATTGCCAAATATTTTGGAGCTGAAGTTACTGCGGTATGCAGTACGGCCAATATAGCTTTGGTTCAATCTCTGGGAGCCGATGCAGTAATAGATTATACCAAAGAAGATTTTTCAAAACGAGCAGAAAAATATGATGTAGTGTTCGACGCGGTAGGCAAAAGTAACTTTAGCCAAGGCAAAAAAGTCCTCAAACCCAAAGGAATTTATACTACAGTAGCTGTAGATATGACGTTGCTTTTCCAGTCATTGTTGGTTTCCCTTACGGGCAGGTACAAGCTGATTACCGGAGTGTCTAAACCTACCACCGCGCGGCTCAGTTTCCTCACCAAACTATTTGACAAACAAGCGATTAAAGTAGTGATTGACCGTACTTATGCCTTTGCCGATATACAAAAAGCCCATCACCATGCGCAGTCTGGTCATAAAAAAGGGAATATTGTGGTGATTCCTTGAAGACATCTCCTCATCCCAAAATCAGATGAGTTTTGGGATGGGGTAGTGAGAAACACATTAGAAACTTATTATTAGTCTTACCTTCAATTGAAGTAATATTCTTTGTATCCTGGTTTAAGCCGGATTTGGTAGAGGGATTTGTAATTCCTGAGTATATCCCAACCAATGGAAAGTTTATTTTTCTTGCACCATTTTATGATTTCTTCATTACTCAATTTTAATTGTTCATATTTTTTCAAATCGCAGGGGAACATCACTTTTTTTCTGATGTATTTATCAATGTTTTTAAGCCAATCAGGATCAGCAGTAAATGCACCATGAAGCTTTGTATTAACACTAAAAGCAGCTTGTTTAAATTTTTCCGCTTGTGGTAATACAGCTCCTCTTAAACTTGCTCCGCTAAAATTTGCTCCATCTATATCTGCTTCGTTTAGATTTGCCTGCGTTAAATTTGCGTAGCTTAAATCTGTTCCTTTCAGGTTTGTTCTTCTTAAATCTGCTCCATTTAAATCAGTCCAACCTAACTTTGTTTTTTTCAAATTTGCTTCACTTAAATCTGCCTCAATCAATTTTGCGGCACTTAGATTTGCCCCGCTTAAATTTGCTCTAATTAAACCAGCCTCAATTAAACTTGCTTCGTTTAAATTAGCCTTGGTCAAGTTTGCCCTTCTTAGATTTGCCTCGATTAGATTCGCCTCTCTTAAATTTGCGTTGGTCAAATTTGCTCCAATTAAATTTACCCATCTTAGATTCGTATTAGTTAAATTTGCACTGATTAAATCTATCCCTTTCAAATTTGCCCAGTTTAGATATGATCCTTTCAAATTGACATTATCTAACACTTTGTTACTTAAATCCACCCTTATCAAATACGCTTCTTGTAAATTCACTCCTTTTAAATTTACAGTATCTTTGTTTTTTTCAGGTTTCCATAAATCAAAAGAAGTGGTTGACTCCAGGTTTTGGGCATAAGCAAAATCTCCGTTTTTTGTAATTTGCTTAATATTTACATTAGATTGAATTATAGAAGTTAATAACTGCTCTCTCTCAGGACTGTGTAATGTTTTCCTTATTGAGTTTCCCTCTAAATATCTGTAAGGTTTCAAAGACCTCGATAAGGCAATGATTCTACCCTCTAAGGTTTTCGATAACTTTGCCTTGTAACTAGTATCAGGGTTAACTCGATAAGCTCTTTGGTAGGTGCAATCTGCTTTTATTTCTGCATCTACCTTATCCATTATATTACTCATCAAAAATACTAATGAACTCCGACGATTAGATTCTGCTAGTTGGGTTTGCGCCTCAACTTGTCTATTCTGTGCGTTAAGTAAATTATTTTGGATACCAATTTT
The DNA here is from genome assembly GCA_003483885.1 of Microscillaceae bacterium. Lineage (GTDB taxonomy): Bacteria > Bacteroidota > Bacteroidia > Cytophagales > Microscillaceae > Microscilla. The sequence goes on along the minus strand of DMXI01000030.1, from coordinate 16,674 downwards.
TTCATTTTGGGTTACAATTAATTCATTCTGCTTAAATATTAAGAATACCCCAAGAAGTGCCCCAAAACCTAAAAATAAAGCCATTGTCGTATTAAGTATAAATAGCCTTATTTTTACCCAAGAATATTTAGCATAGGCCATTTTAAAGAACTCCATTCCTTCTTTTTTCACTACCTTAAAATCTTTGTTTTCATAAGCTTCTATCACTTTAGGGACTGGTTCCAGAACATCTTCTACTTGGGTCTTAGTAGTGGTGAAAATAAAATTGAGTATCTGTTCTTTGTGCTTGATAATAAAAAAGGAAATTAGAAATACAATAAGAATAAGTATAACAATAAGGATTATAGCTCGTTCTATTTGATTTTCAATATAACGTAACACTAAAAGTGTAGGAATAGAAGCCAGGAAAGTAATGAACATAACAAGAAAAAGTTTTTCCTGTCTATCTGTTTTAGCTTTTTGATTTGTTGATAAGCTTGGTTGGATATTTTCCAGCTCAAAAACCCTTGCTTTTAGCTTCTGTATTTCTTTTTCCTGATCAGTCATAGGGATAGGGTATTTAGGTAAAAGGAGATTTTATAGTAAGGTAACGAAAGGAAGAGAAAAGTTATAAATTGTACTAATCAAAATCTCGGAACCTTTAGAATCATTCACTTAATACTAATTATGAGGAAGAAACTCTTTAATCTTGGGCTTATCTTAACCGCCCTCACTTTTATTGTTTTATTTTGTCTGATCGTGGTGCCACCCTTAATTCAAAACCCAGACATTGTGGATGCATTTTCAGCAGGATTTGTCAATCCATATGCTTCGGGTTATTCTACCGATGTAGTGTGTTGTTGGGTGATTTTGCTTATTTGGGTGTTGTATGAGTCTCCGCGGGTAAAACACGGCTGGATTTGTCTGGTGCTGGGGCTTGTACCAGGAGTAGCTGTAGGGTTTGCCGGGTACCTTTTACTAAGAACTAAACAACTCAAACAATACGAGGCATAAAAAAATTGCTACCCAATAGCCGCTATCAAGTTTGATTGCTTTACTTTAGGCGTCTAAAACCCACAAAGCAATGGTTACAAAATTTAGCCCGAAACCCAATAAGGTATACTTTATCAATCAATATACTTTGTTTCATATCTTGGAAGGAAACGGAGTAATCCAGGTCGATTTCAACAACTACCTGGATTGGGACAATAAGCTTATATTTCTGGAAAAAGGACAGTACATTAAATTCAACTCAGACACATTTACGGTACGTAAAATCGTATTTGGGGATGAAAAAACTTTTCAAAACAAGGATGTACGCGTGCTTTTTAAGCATTTGGTATCACTGGGTTATATCAATTATCAGGAGTGTGATGCTTGCCAAAAATACCTCACAGAAACGGTCTTTTCATCGCCTAAAGACATTATTGACATTTCGGTAAACCAGTGGTATTGGCAAAACCCTTTTAATGCTAATCAAGAAGAATATCAGGTAATTTTTGATCTTAAGGAAGTCATTGATCAACAATTTAAGAGCCAATTGAGTGTACCAGCTTTGACCCAAACTCTACAGCTCAACAATCAGCATATCCACCATTTGGTTAAAGAAAAGGTGGGACTAACCGTCAAAAATCTATTGACCCAAAAGCAAATCATTGAAAGTAAAAAAGACATTGCTTTTTCTGACAAAACCATTCAATCCATTGCCTTTGATTACGGCTACAAGGACCCTAGCTATTTTAACCGAATATTTAAAAATAAAACCGGTGTATCACCTGGTGAGTTTCGTGATCAATTTGGGCATTCCCTCGAGGATTCTTTTGAGCAAGAGTTATTTCAACTACTCAAGGAGTTTCATACCGTTCATCGGCAAACTGCCTTTTATGCTGATAAAATGTTTATGACTGAGAAGACCTTTTCTAAAAAAGTAAAAGATAAATTCAATGTATCCATTGGCCAGCTCATTCGCCACCAAATTATAAAAACTGCCCGACAACTATTACAAGAGGGTATAAAAGTCAAAGAGGTGGCTTTTACCCTGGGTTTTGAAGAAGCCAATCACTTTTCAGCGTTTTTTAAGCACTATACCCAACAAACCCCTACCGAATTCCTTTCTAAAAAAGTACCATAAATCGAGCATTTCTTGTACTCAAAAGCCACGTTTGGTTGCCCATCTTTGCATTGTAATTAGTTATTCACCTCAACAAATTGTAAAGATGAACATTCAAGCACAAGTTCAAAAAATGGATGCCTTGGTAGCTAAAGGCGATATTGTAAATGCAGTAAAAGATTTTTTCGCCGATCAGGCTGCCACTTCTGACTATGGCAATGTAACCACCAATAGTCGTCAGCAAATGGTAGAAAAAATGGAAGGTTTCCTGGATGCTATCGCCAAAGTAAACGGTATTACTCATCACCACTCTATCACCGATGGCAATGTATCTGCCTCTGAATTTACCTTTGATTTTGACATGAAAGATGGTAGTAAGATTTACTGGCACGAAATCATTCGCCGAATTTGGGACGCAGAAGGCAAAGTAATCAAGGAAGAATATTTTAATGCCAATTAATCCTTGTCCCTACATCAAAAAAGATCATTGAACACAATCTCTTAAATACTAAAAAATCAACATGAAATCATTCACAAGTTTCGCCATCATTTTTTTATTGTCTTTCACTGCATTAGTTGCTCAAGATAAAAAGGCCAACAACATCGACAATAGCAACATTGCTTTGCAGGGTTACAGCCCAGTTTCTTACCTGGATTTAGGAATTGCCCAAAAAGGAATCAAGCAATTTAAATCCAAGCATCAAAACGTGATTTATTACTTTACCGATGCCAAACAAAAAGCCACCTTTGATAGCAATCCTGCTAAATATTTGCCCCAATATGGTGGATTCTGTGCTTTTGGGGTGTATGCCGGAGCCAAGTTTCGCCCAGATCCCAATAAATTTATTGTAAAAGATGGAAAGTACTTCTTGTTTTTATACAATCTGGAACTAGACGCTCAGCAACTTTGGCTGGCAGAAAAAAACCACTCCAAATTGGTGAAAAAAGCCAACACAAACTGGGGGAAACTCAAGCAAACTTATAATTAATTAGCTTTAACAATAATCAACGGCCACCTCAAAACATCTTGGGGTGGCTTTTTTATTCCCCTTTGTTTCCCCCTTTAGCGGCCCTTTTCTACATAAACCTATAAAAATGTTATAACCATCTGGAAAATGGTTAAGTAAACGAAAGTCCTGCTCTCTAGCTTTGTACCCATCATAATATTAGAGCTAAACATTATCGTAAATATGGGTAATAAAAGAGTAATTTGGTGTGATACTGACACCCTCTCAAAAGATGTAAGTGGAAAAGTTTATATTGTAACTGGGGCAAATTCTGGGGTTGGATTAGAAACCACCCGACAACTCATCAAACAAGGAGGGCATGTAGTAATGGCCTGTAGAAGAGTGAGTGCTGGTGAGGAAGAAGCAAAGGCTTTTCAAGGCTTAAAAGGAAGTTTTGAAGTGATGGCTTGCGATTTGGCCAATTTGCAATCGGTACGTGATTTTGCCGAAGCTTTTCTCAAAAAACATGACCGCCTGCATGGCCTCATGTGCAATGCTGGAATGGTAGTGATGGGTAATCAAATACAGTTTACCCAAAATGGTTTTGAAATGACGATAGGAGTCAACTTTATTGGTCATTTTCTGCTCACCGAATTGTTGCTTGAGGTACTCAAAAAAAGTGCTCCCGCCAGAATTGGACTATTATCTTCAGTAGTACATGCAGGTAGTCCCAAAAACCGTTATCAGGTACACTTGGAAGATTTAAACTTTCAACAAAGAAAGTACAACAACTTTGCGGCTTATGGCGAGGCTAAAGTAGCTACTGTACAATACGCGCTGGAACTCGCAGATCGCTTGCAAGGAACTGGGGTAACTACAGCCTCGGTTCATCCAGGTTGGGCACGATCCAATTTTGGCAAAGGTGGCAACTTATTGATGAGAAGCCTGATGGCTGTAGCCAAGCCTTTGACTAGATCTATCTCTGACAGTAATGTAGAAGCAGCTCAAACGTCGTTACATGTGCTGCTTTCAGACGATGCTCCCAAACACTCTGGGGCTTATTTCAGTCAACATAGTGTACTCTACCGTGACAAAAAGTGTAAAAAAGGAGGCTGGCCGATGCAATCGCCAAACCCTCATGCCCATGATATGGATGCTGCCCGAAAGTTGGTGAAAAAGAGTTACGAATTGGTAGGGTTAAACGCATAAGGCAATAAACCAAAGAACGAATGAACGACATTTTTCAAATAAAGAATATTTCGCAGCTACATCAAATCATAGGGTGGCCCCCACCAAGCCATCCTTTGATCTCTTTCCTTGATGATACCAAAAGACCTCAAGACCTGGTGATAGAAGAAAAGTATTTTAACTTCCGATATACTTCTGAAATGTACACCATTATGTACAAAGATAGTATTAATGGTACCCTGAGTTATGGCCGAAATTCTTACGATTTTCAGGAAGGAACTTTGGTCTTTATGAGTCCTGGTCAAGTGTTTGAAGCTCCCTCTCAAGAGTATATAGAGGAACTAAAAAACAGCAAAGGCTGGAGTTTAATATTTCATCCCGATCTTATCCGAAAGTCACCTCTTGGGGAAAGTATAGATCACTACTCATTCTTCTCCTATGAAGTAAACGAAGCTCTGCATTTATCGGAAAAAGAGCAAAAGTTTATCTTTGAGGTAGTGCTACAAATTCATGAAGAATATTCTCAAAATATAGATAAGCATAGTCAACGGCTGATTATTTCTAATTTGGAGCTTCTCCTCAATTATTGCACACGCTTTTATGATCGTCAGTTTTATACCCGTACCAACTTTAACAAGGACATTGTTTCGAGGTTTGAAACCAAACTCAAAGAATATTTCAACGAAAATAAGTCCATAAACCTAGGAATTCCTTCCTCGAGTTACTTTGGTAAAGAAATGAATATGTCATCAAACTATCTGAGTGATTTGTTGAAAAAAGAAACAGGCAAAGGTATCAAAGAACACATCAATGATATGATTGTAGATAAAGCCAAAACTGTTTTATTAAATTCTACCTTGTCTATCAGCGAAATTGCCTTTGATTTAGGCTTTGAGTATCCGCAAAGTTTCACTCGCTTATTTAAAAACAAAACAGGTGTCAGTCCGGTAGAGTATAGAAAATTAAACTAAACAGCAAGTTATATTGTATTTTGAAATGCCTTTGAGCCTATAAAACCTTAAGGATATCATAACTTAGATTTGATATCTTCCAACAAACTTGTGAGTGCCTGCATATCACGTTTTTCTTTTTTAGCAAATTCCAGGGCCTGTTCTACTGCTTTCCTGGCCTCAGCATAATGCAGGAGCTTAAATAATAGGCGGCCTTTTGTTTCGGTATTGTCAGCGTTGGCTTCTAGATTAATCGACTTATTCACCCACTTGAGCGCAACTTCTAATTTATCTTTGGTGGTATATTGTTGCCTCACCCATTCAGCTCCTTGATTTAACTCATACTCATCATTACAGTATTGATCAAAATACTGCTGTGCTTGTTCAAAAGTAGCCTCTTTGCGTCTTTGGTAGAACTTGTAAGTAACTTCTGCTATTACAGGGGCCGCTTTTGCTCCTAGTAGGTTCTGTAATAATTCCTTGTATTTATTAAGAGTGCTTGCATTAGAAGAACGAATTACTTGATAAGATCGCACTCCAATTACTTTCTCCCTGTATTGATCTACCTCTTTTTGATTGGTAAACTTATCAGGGTGCTTCATTACATAAGCAAATGCCTCAGATTGAATATCAAGGGCATATTGTTGAATAAACTTCCATTCAACTCGGGTTGACCAACGAGCCTTGCCTACCTTGGTGAGATACCTGCTTACTAATTTATTATAGTATGAAGGCTTTATCTCGCTCATTCCATTCCAGGCGGCAGCTATCACATAGTTTTTCAAAAATTCAGGGTCGCTTTTACCTGATTCATATTGCTGCTTAAGGGTATAATATTGTTTTTGAGGGTTTAGAGCATTTCGTCCTTCTCTGAGTAAATCTTGATCATCCAGTGCACCAATATTTCTATGGACTAATTTGCCTAAAGGAGTGAAGTATAAAGAAGTAGGATAGCCAAATACGTTGTACTTTTTAGCAAATGCAATACCTTCCCCTTTTTCCATAAAAAACTTATAATTGATAAAATGTTTATTGAAAAAAGCGTCTACTGCTTTTTTAGGAAACACCTCTTTTTCCATCCATTTACAGGGGCTACAGGTAGCAGTTACCGCATCTACAAAAATGAATTTATTTGTAGCCTTAGCTTTTGCTTGCACTTCTGCCCAGGAGCCTTGTTCAAAACGAACTCCTTGAGCATTACTCATTTGCGTTACTACTAAGATCAAAATAAGAGTCTGAAAATATAAGCGCATATTTAAAATTTAAATGATTAATTAAAACACCTGTTTGTGAAACAAAAACAGTTAAGGTATACTATTGTTTGTTACCTAATTAATTATTGTGCTCAACGAAAATTCTTACTATCAATACCTTTTATCAAGGTGAAATAATGAATAACGCAGGTAAGATCACCTATTTGTGAAGCATATCAGCAAAAACCCAGGTTGATTTTAGGCTTAAATATAAAGTTACTGATTCAATAGAATCAACATCACATTTCTACTTTCCCCTTTTTTGGTGTTTAAGCGAAGTAACACCAAAAAAAGCTTATCCTAGTGGGCAAAATTGTAGGTGTCGTTTCACTAAAACACCTACAATGGGTAAGTAGAGTATAGAAAATTGAATTCGCGTCAAATGTATACATTCACGGCATTACATAGTTCAACTTTAAATCAACTACAAAGGCTCATTTCCAGATATATTGTAGAACTCGTCTTGACTTCAATTGCTTAAAAGAAAAATTCCAGTAGTCAGGTATTTTTTCTATTAACTTTACAGACAAAATCAGAACACTTTCAAAGTCATCCTTATGAAAAAAATTGGATTGATAGGCGGCATTAGTTGGGCTTCTACTCAAGATTATTACCGATTAATCAACGAAGGGGTCAACCAGAAACTTGGTGGATTGCAGGCAGCCGAGTGCATTATTTATTCATTAAATTTCGGGGAATTGCAACAAATAGGTTGGAAAAATGCCTTCGAACTACTCTTGGGGGCAGCCGAAAATCTTAAAAAAAGTGGTGTAGAAGCGTTGGCCTTCTGTGCCAATACTGCCCATTTATTCGCACCCGATATTCAAGCAAAACTAGGGCTTCCAGTCATACATATCGTGACTTCCACTGCCGAAAAAATCATCCAACAAGGTATAACAAAAGTAGGTCTGCTAGGTACCATTTTTACAATGGAAATGGATTTTTACCGTGAAAAGCTCGCAGAAAAAGGAATTCAAGCATTGATTCCTGAGTCTCAGCAAACCCGAGAACATATGCAAAGCATTATCAAAGGTGAATTGGGGAAAGGTCTGATCAACCCTGACTCAAAGCAAATGTTTATCAAGATCTCCAATAATTTGATTGAAAAAGGGGCACAAGGCCTCATTTTTGGCTGCACCGAAATCCCACTACTTTTAAGTCAAGACGATTTTTCTATTCCAGTTTTTGACACCACAAAAATTCATTCTCAGGCCATTGTTGAATACATTGTATCTTAATTTTTAAAACTATCATAAAAAGATGGAAACTTTAGGCACTCAAGGGTATGGTCATGTAACCCAAAAGTTTATTGAGGCAACCAGTACAATTTCATTTGAAGCATTGCATCAGGATTTTTTAAAGTTCATTCCTGACAAACCTGCTCGAGTGCTGGATGTTGGTGCTGGCATTGGGCGAGATGCTTTTGAGTTGTGGAAAATGGGGCATCAGGTAACGGCAGTAGAACCTTTGGAAGAATTTAGAGAAGCTGGACAACAGTTGTATTCTTCTGCGCCTATTGAATGGATCGCTGATGCACTTCCTTATTTAAGTACTTTGGATTTAAATGCCTTGGGTAATCGCACTTCTTATGATTTTATTTTAGCCTCTGGGGTATGGCATCACCTCGATGCTGCGGAGCAAATCAAAGCCTTACAGCGCGTTTCGGAGCTTATGAAACCACAGGGTGTATTTGCTCTTTCTCTTCGTAATGGCCCCGCAGGTGCAGGAACCCATGTGTTTGCTACCAATGTTCAACAAACCATCCAAAATGCTAAGTTGTGTGGTTTACACCCGATTTTGAGGCTTGAAAACCAACCAAGCCTGATGAAAAATAAAAAAGATGTACATTGGGCTAGGTTGGCATTCCAAAAAAGCTAGTATTATTGAGCTTTGTTTCCTGTTTTACCTTATAAAGTTGTCCTATACATGAAAATCATCATCTTTGGTGCTTCAGGCTCAGGTACTACTACCTTAGCCCAATCATTGGCCGACCAACTCGGTTGGGTGCATTTAGATGCCGATGATTATTATTGGGCCAAAACAGCCATCCCTTTTGAAACCAAGGTCCCCTTAGCAGAGCGTCATCAAAACCTCCGGCAAGACCTCGAAGCCAGTAATCACGTAATTATTAGTGGTTCGTTGGTGAGTTGGGGCGAATATTGGCTTCAAGCCTTTGACTTAGGGGTGTTTCTCAGGATTCCCCATAAAATAAGAATGGAAAGGCTCAAGCAACGTGAAATAGATCGTTATGGAAAAGCCTTGGAGAGTGAGTATCGCCAGAAAAAAATGCAAGATTTTTTGGATTGGGCTGCTCAATACGATGATCCTTCTTTTAACAGCCGGAATATTGCCCAACACCGTCGCTGGATGGAATTATTACAATGCGAAGTGTTGGAACTTGATGGAGATTTTACCAATGAGGCTCGTATGCAAAAGGTGCTTGATAAAGTTGAGCAAATGAAGTCTAAAAAGTAATTGCTAAAAGAGTTATGGCAATGGAAAAAACGGTATTTGAGATAACCAAAATGGATTGCCCTTCGGAGGAAAATCTAATTCGAATGAAACTAGATGGAATCCCAGGCATCCAGCATCTACAGTTTGAAATTCCTGCGCGAAAATTGATCATTTTTCATTCAGGCTCACTAGATAAAATCGAGCAATCTATTCTGGAACTCAATCTGGGAGGGGAAAAATTAAGCACTGAACCGACCGACCAGACTGATTTTTCAGAGCAAGCCAATCAACGTTCATTATTATGGAAAGTACTTGCTATCAACTTTGCCTTTTTTCTGATTGAAATTACGACAGGGTTCATATCCAAATCTATGGGCTTGGTAGCCGATAGCCTGGATATGCTGGCCGACGCTGTAGTATATGGTTTGAGCTTGTTTGCTGTAGGTGGTAGCCTTATCCAAAAAAAACGCATTGCCCGCATGGCAGGTTATTTCCAAATCGCTTTGGCAATGATTGGATTTATAGAAGTGCTCAGACGCTTCTTTGGTGCTACGCAATTTCCAGATTATACCACAATGATTATCGTTTCGAGCTTTGCCCTGATAGCCAATGGACTTTGTTTGTATTTGCTACAAAAATCTCGCAGCCAAGACGAAGCCCACATGAAAGCCAGTATGATATTTACCTCTAATGATGTAATTATTAACTTGGGGGTAATTATCGCAGGTTTACTGGTCAATTGGCTCCAATCTAACAAGCCAGACCTGATTGTTGGAACCATTGTATTTGTGTTGGTCATTCAAGGGGCACGACGAATTTTGAAACTTGGAAATTAAGAGGTTTCCTTGCTTTGGTCGATTTATGATACTCTCAGAATCTTCTCCATTTTGCGCCCTTTGGCCAACTCATCTACCAATTTGTCCAAGTACCTCACCTGTTGAGTAAGCGTATTTTCTATTTCTTCTACTCTGTAACCACAGATTACCCCCTTAATTAAATGCGCATTTGGGTTTAATGAAGCGTTCTCAAAAAACACTTCAAAAGTTACTTTTTCGTCAATCAATTCCTGCATTTTTTGTTCATCGTAGCCTGTCAGCCACTCTATTACCTGGTGTAACTCTTCTTTGGTTCGCTCCTTCTTCTCTACTTTGGTGACATAATGGGGATATACTGAGGCGAATGTCATTTCGGCAATACGCTCATCCTGACTTTTTTTAGTGGCCATATATTATATGTTAACGGTTTATTTACTCCTCTTAAATTTGCAACATTTATTTCTCAAAAGCTATTTTCGCTCAACTCAAAGCACTATAAATTATAGTTGCAATAGATATTATTGTCATCACCAAAAATAGCATGTAGATATGCATTAGAAGAATTGATAATAGATTAGCCGAAAATCTTCGCTTGTTAAAAAATTGATTGTATGCCCAAACACCGTAAACCATCACTAGCATAACAGGGATCACTTGGGTAAAGTATCCCCTAAAAAATATACTAGCTAAGATCGAGTAGATAAGCATTTGCTGCCCTGTGATATAAAAACTAAGTATTAAATGCTCAAAATAATTGTACTTAGCCTTTAAAAAAGCCCAATAGGATGCCAAAGAAAAAAAGGGTAATAATAACAATAAAATGTAAGTCTGATTTTTAGTGACCCAATGAATCCTTTGCATATTTTCTTTTATCTCACTTTGAGTCATTCTTCCTGTCATGCCTGAAATAATATCACTTACCACAGTATTGGTTCCTGTCAAATAGGACCAAAGTATGTATATTGTAGAAGTAACTAAAAGAAAAGGTAAAGGCTTGTAATGAGGTTTCCGTTTGCCTTCTATAAACTTTCTAATACTATGACCTGGCCTAATCACTAATTCTTTGAGTGTGTATAAGAAGCCTCGGTTTACTTGAAAAATACCTTTGGATACTTCACTCGTCAAATATCCATAATCTATCCTTTTAGTATCAGCACTTTGCCCACAATTAGAACAGAAATCCCCCTCAAAATCATACCCACAATTTTTACAAATCATATATTTCTATTAATAAATTACCCAAGAATAAATGCCATAAAAGAAGTATGAGCAAAATTATGACTGCTAAAATTCGAGATGACTTCCTAGTACGCCTTCTCAAATAGAATCTCAATATTGAGCAATTTCCAGCGCTTATCCTTAAAGTCATAATACTCTTTGGCTACCGATGCCTTTAAATGGTAAGCATCGATGAGGCTTATATATTCACCAATGGTAACTGTTCTATTGTTTTCCTTATTATCTACTCGAGATTTTTCTATGTAAGTGTTTTCCTCCAGCTTAATTTTCCCTGCTTCGAGGGTATACCTGGTGCCAAATCCATATTTTACAAATCGTGGATATCCTTGAGGGTGATTGGGAAATTGGAAGGTAAGGTCGGTTTTTGGTAAAAATAGGGAAACAAACTTTGTTGAATTATCGGTGTCTGGATGGGGCCTGATTTCTAAATCCTCAAAATCAAATCCATCGATTTCATTGACCAATTCATGAGAACTTACCTGATCATCATTGAGATCAACGGCAATATCAGACTTAAAAGAAGTGATTTTGTAATGGCCAGCATATTGTGCCAATAGTTCGCTTTCGCGCACTGGTTCTCTCCCCTTACAACTAGCAAGGATACATACTAAAATCAGAAGCTTGGTTAGGTTCATTTGGATCAAGTTAAAAGTCAAAAAACAGCAACAACACCTCTAATATACTGCTAATTTCACTTCTGTGAATAGCTCTCAAAAAACATTATACATTCCCAGCCATTTGTTATACATCCAAACGATCCCTATGGAGGTTTAATCCTTTGGCATCAGTGTATCAGCTACACTAATGGTATAGCCAAGTGGCGGATACTCAAAATCCAAGCTTTTGTTTTCCTTCCCTCTCAGTTTGTAAAATTCTTTCCTTTGCACTTCATCAGCCAATTGCAGCACCTCTCCATTGGGCAAATAAGGCAAATTGTCTTGAAAACGAATCCAGGTTTTTGATGTTCGAAAGGTAATGCCCAGCCATTTATTGTCGGTGGTGGGCTTTGGTCCTTTGGCGGGTTCCAGCACGATTTTATGCTGAAACTGGGAATTGGTAGCCAAAGAGAACAACACTACTGAATTGTTTTCCAGTAAAAACTCAAACTCCTCCTCACTGGTTTTGCTTCTTACTTTGAGTTTTCGGGTATAATGTTTTGTGAGTTCATCGGGCCGTTCGTAGCAAGAAAAAAGTGCAATATATGAGTCCTTTGCCAAATCTAAACATTGGTCCGAATGGTAACCCATTTTAAAATATTCCTGCCCGTATACCTCAATCAAAGCATTGTTGAAGGGAACCGTCTGCAATTGAATTTGGCCCTGTATACCCGCCACTTCTTTTATATTTTCAGCAATTTGGTGGTGAAGCGAATTAAAACAATGGGCGGGTATATTGTATTTGGTAGTAGTTCTCACAATCGGAATCCCCTCCTCGCCCATCTTTACCAAATGGTTACCAATTCTACCTTGAGTTACCTGTTCAAAGGTGATAGTATTGGATAATTCGGCAAATAAATTTCCTGCCAAAGGAAGTGTAAATTGATGAAAGCCTGCTTTTTCCATAGATTGATTCGTTTGTCTGGACTAATATATGGGTTTTAGATAATCGCCCGAGTTCATGCTAAAATGCACTTTGCCATATTCTACCTGGTCTTTGGTAGTATTTTCCTTAAAATACGAAGTACGCAAATCACCTAAAGTTTCATGAGTCATGGGTTCTAGTCTAACCAACTCCTCGTTTTCTTTAATATAAGCCTGATCGTCAATAAACAAAGCTTCCGTCTTAGAGCAACGCACTACATAACCCATTCGAGTGGGAATCCGGTCTACATTGAGCAATGAGGGTCTGATGGCATGGGTATACAAACGATTGGTAGAAAGTGGGATAAAAAACACTGAGTTTGGATACAAAGTCACACTAAACTCTTTGACCAGGGAGGTATCTTCTACCGAACCTTTCAGCTTAAAATGGAGGCTTGTCAATCCACTTTTATGCTTGTGGCACCAATCATATCTATCAGTTTCGGAGGGCTTGAGCTGATCAAAATTGGCTTGGTCATAAAATGTACAAAAAACAATTAAACCCTCTTTGGGCATGTCTTTGGTTTTATCAGAATGTGCGGTAATCTTGGCCTTTTTTTCTTTGCCTTTAGGCCCTACATTTTTTTTGTTTTCATAAATCTGAGCCAACACATGATTGAGTGTAGTTTCTTGCTCAAAAACCTGGGCAGCAGCCTCGTTCAAGGCGCTCATAATTTTTTGATCTGTTGTCCGAAAATTATCCGTAGGACCAGTCAAGTTACTAGAACACCTTAATAAGTAATAGTGTAATGCCTCCTGGTTTTCGGCAGTGGCTTGCTTAGATACCTCCGTAAGATAAATCCCCTTACGCAGCGCTTTGGACTGTTTGGTTGATTCGGTTAAATGCTGAAATACATGTTCGGTTTTTATCTGGTTAAAATAGTCGTCTCCATCATTGAAAAAATGCCTGTAATACACCCCGGCATTATGCACAACGATCGGTACCTGACCAAGCGCAATGACATGCACCTTGTGACGCTCTTTGGCTAAATTTTCATAATTGTAAGAAAGCTCTTCAATAACATATAGGGTATTTTCCTGGCTAGTCAATTGGGCTAAATCTCCGCATACATATACTTGCTTTTGGGTAGTCCCTTGTATTACAGAAAAATCATTGACAACTATTCCGCAAAAATTCTCTACCAAATATTGCAGTTCGTCGGCGTGATCGCCTTCATAGGGTAAGGTGACCAATATGTTGTTGTCCTTGGATATTTTGTTTTCAGTATTCATTGTTGGGTATATGTCTAGTACTATAATCTAATTCAATAATTGTTTTCTTTTTGTCCTTTTTCCTGCCATTCGTTAAATACTTTCATGTGTTCGTCTAAAAGCTCCTGATCGCATTGTTCACAAATCACCCGATTCTTTCCTCTGCCTACCAGCCTCACTTTGGGAGAGTCACAAGTAACACACCGCAAAAGCTCTTCGTACTTATTAAGCTCAGTATAAAATGGCGTAAAGTAATAACATTCGGTATTGGGGAGGCTACCTTTCAAATAGGCGATTTGCTCTAGTTTACTTTTCACTGGAATCACAAGCTTTTTTAAATGACGAAGCTTGGCAATAGGGCTCAAATCACTTTTTGGAGTCGCAATATCTTTCAAAATCAATTCTTCCAATGCCTGAAGGCTCGTAATCCATTGTAAACCAGCCATTTTTAAAACTGATCCTGCTGTAGTTCCAGTAATTGTTAAACTAGCCAGGGTTTTCAGGTTACCTATTTCTGCCAAGCCCTTGAGTTGCTTATTGCCTCTCAAATCCAATACTTTTACCTCATGTAAGGTAGTAATACCACTCACTGATTCTAAATTATCGCAATCTCTTATAGCTACATACTTCAGATTCGGAAATTGCTGTAAAAAACTCAAATCCCTTATCGGACTTGTCGATAAGCTTAAGTTTTTGACCGTAGCAAGTATTGGAAAGCTCCTTACCTGCTCTTCAGAGAGACGAAAACAATGGAGTGTTTGTAGATTGGGGTAATTGGCCAGCGCAGGAATGTTTTTGGTTGTCGTATTTAATGATACCCCTACTCTGGTGTGGTCATAGGCTTCCAGGTCATCCACAAAGTCAAAATCATTGATATGTGGGTAAACCTGCGTTCCATAATATTTAGTATAATCAGTACTCATACAGTTGTGGGCAAATGGGTTTTCCTATCTTAGACAAAATAAATTCGCTTTAGTAGTATTTATACCAAAAAAATAACCCGATCCAAGATACTTGAATCGGGTGCCCTAAGAAAATCATATTGCTTAGAAATTAATCATTTTTATCGTTTTTGCTTCATTTTCAGACAGCATTACATGGCGCATAATACCACCACCAGTCTGGTCCCATAACATAAATGCGATTACATAATAATCGCCAGGAGGCAGATTATTGAACTCAAAATTTCCATCCTTATCGCACATAGTTTTTTTGGTATCATGATAGCCCTTGGGGTCAGGAGTAAACTTAGGTATGCCATCTTCAACATACACGTGACCTGCCTGATTATTTTCATATATTTTATTGAGTCGTTCCTCCGTGTATAAACTGTAAGGCATCAACTCTATTCTAAACTCCTTACCAAACCGAACAACTCCACTTTTTGATTTAAACTTCGCGATGCCTTTTATACTTCCCTGCCCTTTAGTTTTAAACCACTTCACAGCCCCCTCATCAAACTTATTAATTATTTTTATGGGGGCATTATTGTCACTTTTTTTTGTATTGGCACAGCCAAACAATAATCCAATGATCAATACAGCTACACTAAATTTCATGGGGTTATAATTAGGTTAAAGGTTCCACACAAGTAGTCGTAGGGTGTTTAAAGAACTTACTCTTCGTTGTCCAGATTTAATGAATCTTGCGCCATTTTGAGTTGCGCTTCCAAATCCTGAATACGTTTCTCGTAGTTCAAAATACGCTTTTGCATATCGTTTTCATGACGTCTTAGCTTTTCTTCCGACTCTAATGATTCCAACAGCAGTTGTCGGACCCTTCGCTCCGAAGTTCGTGCTTCGCTTACATCACGCAAGAAAATAGATACTCCAGTAATATTTTGGTTGTCATCCGCAATCGGGTTGAACCAATACTCCTTATATTTAGGTTTAAAACCAAACACCGTTTCATCCCGCAATTGCATAAAGCTTTCTCCCCGCAAAGCCTTGGCATAATATCCCCGCCATTCATCTTCGTGGCCTTTTTCCAGAAAGTCCATCATATTGGCTCCTACTTCCATTCTTAGGGGATGGTCTTTGTACTTTTCTTTGTATTTATCATTGACCACCAAAACCTCATACGCTCGGTTGAAAGCCACAATGGCATCTTCAGTATTGTTAATCAGCGACTTGAGGTTACGTTCGGTTTCTTTTAAGTTCATTTGGGCCAGTTGCTGCTGCGAAATATCTTCGATAAACAGCGAAGCCCCTATCACTTTTCCGTTGTTGTCTTTGATGGGGTTATAATTCAGCAAATAAAAGTATTGTTTTTCTCCTTGTTCGGATTGACGCAGCTTTACAAACTTCTCACCCGCAAGCACTCGTTTATATTCGTGCTGATGTCGCTCAATCTCTTCTTCTGCCATGGCTTCCAGCATATTGTTGCCCAATATAAGGTCTACTCCTCTTTCCAGGTATCGCTGTCGCATGGCCTTGTTAATGGCTGTCACCCGATAACTCAAATCAAACGCAATCATCGCGTGTGGCGTACTATTGATCAGGGCATCGAGGTTGGCTTCCTTGGTAGCCAGCTCTTTTTGAGCTCGTCGCATTACATTTTGGGTATCTTGTAGCTGACGAACGTTTTTACGCATGATTTCGTCTTGTCGTTCCATGGCCTCGGTTTTACCCCGCGACTCGGCCAAAAGTACCCGGGTTTGCTCATTGGCTCGGGTAGCCGCAATAGACGACGCCACATCTTTGGCTATTTTCTCTACAAAAGAAACCTTGTACGCTTCAATGTCTTTGAAAGCACCCAGCTCTAAAATTCCCAATACATCTCCATTGACAATCAAGGGTACAATTAAAATACAACTGGGAGTAGCTTCGCCCATACCCGAAGTAATAGAAGCATAATCGGCAGGCACCTCTCGCAAATAAATAGGGTTTTGCTCAATCCAGGCCTGCCCAATCAATCCCTGTCCTTTGGCTATTTTCTTTTCAAAATA
>DMXI01000031.1 GCA_003483885.1 Microscillaceae bacterium | reverse complement strand
AAATGGCTAAAGTCGAGCTAAGAGTATGTTTAAATTTTGTTTTCAGAGCTAAAAATGATGAGTTTTTTGTGCTGATGAAGTTATTTTTAAGTGAATAGCCAAAGCTATTGACGCAAACCGAAGCTACAGCTTTGCTGTGCTGAGTTCTGCCAACGGCTAACATTACTAATATCAGTGCGTAAAAATCGCTTTTTTAGTCTAGATTATAATTTTTAAACATGCTCTAAAAAACAACTTGGCAATTGGGTAACAAGGCTTTGATTTTCTGTATTTCTGACCCTGGTAATGGATTGCCTTCCAATTGTAAAAGAGTCATTTTTTTAAAGTTTTTGAAGCTTTCCGGCAAACTACTTAGTTTATTGTAGTATAAATCTAGTATTTGCAAATGTGCTAACTTCCCCAAACTCTCTGGTAACGAACTCAAGGCATTCTGTGATAGATTTAACTTTTGCAACTTGTTGAGATCACCAAAATTCTCTGGAAGTTCCTTGAGATTTACCCAACTCAAATCCAATTCTTCCAAGTGAGTTAATGTTGTAAAATTCTCAGGCAGTTTTTGGATCTCCTGAGGGTAACTACCAAATGTTCAGGAAAATAGCCAAATGAATCCAGGTGTACACCAAGCCTTGGTCTGTTGAGTTTAGTGATTTGCGTCTGAATATCTACCGACTTGTCGCCAAAAATACCACAGTATAACTCGCGGTAATACGTTAGTATTTCTTCCAGATTTATTTCTGGGGCAATGCCTTTAGCTATTTCAATCGCTAACGCTACATTGGCTTCATCAGGCGAGCTTAGCAATTGATAAAGTTGCTCTTTATGTTCAGGGGTTACTTATCAGGCGGACTTAGTAACCGATAAATGCTCTCTCTATATTCCATTGAACCAATCAGTTAAAACAAAGGAGCGTGAATCAATCCACCGTCGTTTAGAATAGTAGCTCCCGTACAATAAGACGCCGCATCAGAGACTAAAAACACCGCCAGTCCGGCCATTTCTTCGGGGGTAGCAATGCGCTTGAGGGCTGTATTTCGGGAAATTTTGTCCCGCATTTGCTCATTTTGTACCAAGGCCGCACTCAACTTGGTATCTACAAATCCTGGGCAAATCACATTGACCCGAATGTTGTCTACCCCCCATTCGGCCGCTTGGTTGTTGCCCAGCATAATCAAGGCTGCTTTGCTAATGTTGTAGGCTCCCATCATATGTGAGGCATGAATGCCTTCTATCGAGCTAATATGAATGATACTGCCTTTGCCCTGCTTTTTCATATGAGGGTATACCAAATTGCTCAACTCCATAGCCGCATTGATATTTACATCCATTGTTTTTTGGTAGGCCTCCATATTCATCTTGGCTATCGGCCCAAAGTAAGGGTTGGTACCCGCATTGTTGACCAAAATGTCTATTCGGCCAAACTTCTCCAGGGTTTGATTGATCAGTGTTTCTCGGTCTTCGGCTCTGGCCACGTGGCATTCTATGCCTGTTGCTTTGAATCCTTCCTTTTCAAAATCGGCTGCTACGGCATCTACCGCAGCTTGCTTACGACTACTGATGACCACTGTGGCTCCAAATTCGGCCATTCCTCGAGCCATGGCTTCGCCAATGCCTTTAGAAGCTCCAGTAATGATGGCTACCTTTCCGGTAAGGTCAAACTTTGATTTTATCATTGGGTATTTAATTGTAAATAGTGAATTATTTTATGCTGATCTGAAGATCAAACTTAACATACATCAAGTACATATTAAGACTTTGCTCCGACCTTTGCAACAAATCAAGTTCTCAGAATTCCAGAATTTATGAAAAAAATGAACACTATTTTTATGTTGCTCTTGGTAGTAGTTTGTGGGCACACAAGTCAGGCACAAGAAACACCCATACGTTCTACCCTCAATCTAAGGGCTACTTTTTTGTTGGTGCCATTTACTCCTTTGCTCACTTTAGAAACCCGTACCGCAGGCAATTTAACTATTCAATTAGAAAGCAACTTTCGCGACACTCACGGAGTGAACCTGAAATGGTATGTTCAGCAACGAATGCAGGGTGGTTATTTATTTACCGGAATGGCATTGGTCAATCATCGGCAATTGCGAGAAGATCAAAAGCAAACCTTATTACCTTATGTGGGAGGTGGTTTTGCTTTACGCTTTGGTCCTCAAAAAGCCTGGATTTGGGATACTCGCCTGGGAGTTGGCCCCACGCTCAATGCTGATCGCAACCTGGTACTGCCAGTCATCAAAAGTGGATTAGGACGAACTTTTTAAATAACTAAACAATGATCGCTTTAAAACTCATATACTTAGCCAATGTGTTGGTGGCAGGTTGGATTTCCATCACCAGTTTGTTTGCCCCCAAAACCGCTCAAGCCACCGTTTTCACCAACGACTTTGCCTACTCAGAAGCCATTCGCCTGGTAGGCGCATTGTGGGGAGCCATTTTTATCTTATCGTTTCTGGGCTTATTTTTCCCAAAAAACATGAGTCTGGTATTACTATTTCAGCTCATTTATAAATCTTCCTGGCTTTTATTCGCTGCATTACCTGCCCTACTCAAAAATGAACCATACCCTAAACCCATGGCCGCTTTTTTTGTAGCGTGGGTACTCATACTACCTTTTATTATTCCTTGGAAGAGCTTATTTGCATACTAAGATATTCTTTGAACTTTTACATTTACAAATAGGCTGAGCCTTGACGAAACATTACGCCTTGGTAAGGACAGGCTTCATCATTGCACTCATGTTTGGAGTAGATACCAAAACTCCGGTGCTTGATACGTTTTTCTTTGAGAATTTTTTCTTGATTACGGCGGATGTCTTGCCAAATCTGCCGCTCATCGGCCACCGTCAAAGTTTCTTCTTCGCCCAATATCAGGTGTTTGTAATAGGTATGCGGGTCTTTGATCTGTAAAAAATTGTAGGATTTATAGAAAAATTCATGGGCAAAATCTCTCAGTTCAATCTTTTGATCCAAGGTAAGTTTTTCATGCTCCAAAATACCCCGATACAGGCCCAAAACGTTAAAGTTGGTGTATTTTTTACGATGAATAATCGTTTCTTTGATTTCCTTGTAAGAAAGTTGACTGAACTGTTTCTTGATTTTCATAATAGGTAGATTTTTCTAATCCCGCAAAATATAACCTGCCGCGTTTTTGTGACCTCCACCTCCATAGGTACGCGCCACTTCTGACACATCAAATTCGCCAATAGAACGTAAGCTGTAGCGGGTTTTATCGCTCGCATCAAAATATACCATCGAAAAAGGGCTTTCCGGGTATAACTCACACAAGCGGTTTCCAATTTCGCTTTGTAACACCCCACTATTGACCGAAGGAACCATATGCCCTCCTACTTTCATCATGCGCATGTTCTTACAAAGCTTATTGACAGTCAAGGTTTGATAACGCAAAATGGCTTCTCCCTCGGTGATGAGTTTATCCAAGTTAAATTTATCCCACAATTCAAAATCCATGTTATAGGAACGCAACGATGCAATCACTTTTTTGGTATCTTTTAGGTCAAAGCGCCATAGGTCTTTATCTTGAATGTGCAAAATCAATGGGGGAATCTCTTCATCAGGAAGGAAATATTCCCAAGCCAATACTGCCCCACTTTTTTCCATATCAAACGTAATGTGCAAGTTTGGCGCATCTGAAGGCTCTATACCTTTTAAGTCTTCTTCAGCCGTTTTGTGATGATCCAACACCACTACTTCATGCATTTGGCTCGCCAACTCCAGCAACTCCTCACGAGAATAACTAAAATCTACAATGTACACTTGGGACTTATGCTTGAGCTTGGGCATTGGGTTATCATACTTTACAGGTAGGTAAATCGCCTTGCTGCCGTGAATTCTCCAGGCCGCATACGCTGCACCAAAACCATCGGTACAATGGGCATGGTAAAGTACATAAGTTTTCATAGGGGGGTGTCTTTACTTTGTAAGTATGTAAACTCTAAACATAGCAAAAAAACGTGGTTCTTCAAAGCATCAGCGTTTTCAGTTGCCTACTGCCTGACATTTGAATTGTAATAAAATGTAGCTTTTGCCGACACATATTTTACAGGAATCATTATTTTTGAAAAATGGATAAACAAATCAGCAGATCAATTGACGCTGATATGAGTAGCTAAACTTTCGCTGATGGCATCCATTGAAGTTGATACAACTTCAAACTTAGATCATTAATAATATAGAAGAATATGAAAAAATATGCGTGCTGGCAAGCCTTTATGCTTGCCTTATTCACCTCTCTGGGTGCCTTACAAGCCCAAAATAACCTCAATACTTTTCTCCCTACATTCGATTGGCAGGGAAACCCTTACCGTTCTGCTTCAGGAGCTCCTGGTGAGCAATACTGGCAAAACCGTGCTGACTATACTTTGGCAGTTACCCTCAACGATGAATCTCATCAGCTCAAAGGGCACATCGCCATTACTTATACCAACAACAGCCCCCAATCTTTAGAATTCTTATGGCTACAGTTGGGCCAAAACCGATTCAAACAAGACTCTCGTGGAGCTGTGAACGTGTCGACCAGCGGGGGACGTTACACTGGTGACTTTGATGGAGGGTATAAAATATCCAATGTAAAGGTTAAAGCTGGAAACAAAAGTTATGATGCCAAATATGTCATTAGCGATACCCGTATGCAGGTACAACTTAATGAAGACTTGGCTGCCAAAGGAGGAAAACTTACCGTAGAGATGGATTTTGAGTTTAAAGTACCTCAATACGGGATGGATCGTTGTGGAAGATTAAAAGTAAAAGATGGCTGGATTTACAGTATTGCCCAGTGGTATCCTCGCTTGTGTGTGTACGACGACATCAAAGGTTGGAATACTGCGCCTTATTTGGGAGCAGGTGAGTTTTATTGCGAGTATGGCGATTTTGACTTTAAAGTAACAGTACCCTACGACCATATTGTGGTGGCATCGGGCAAGCTTCAAAATCCTAAAGAAGTATTGACTAAAGAACAAATCAAGCGTTTTGCCAAGGCCGAAAAAAGCGACAAAACTGTGATGATTATCGGGCAAGATGAAGTAGGCAAAACCAAAAAAACCCGCCCCAAACAAAGTGGCAATATCACTTGGCATTTTAAAATGGAAAATAGCCGGGATATAGCCTGGGGATCTTCCAAGGCTTTTGTTTGGGATGCAGCCCGTATTAATTTGCCTAGTGGCAAAAAAGCTATAGCCCAATCGGCATACCCTACCGAAGTAGCCAGCCAAAAAGCTTGGGGGCGTTCTACTGAGTATACCAAAGCCTCGATTGAGTATTATTCTAAAAAATGGTTTGAATACCCTTACCCAGCAGCCGTAAACGTAGCTAGCAATGTAGGTGGTATGGAATATCCAGGTCTTTCGTTTTGTGGATGGCGCTCTACTGGAGGTAGCCTCTGGGGCGTAACTGACCACGAGTTTGGCCACAACTGGTTTCCGATGATTGTGGGAAGTAACGAACGCCTGTATCCTTGGATGGACGAAGGCTTCAATCAGTTTATCAATCACTACAGTACCCTGGCTTTTAACAAAGGAGAATATAGAAGAACGGTGTTTTTAGGCTCACCCTTTTTAGCAGGTATGCTGCGCTCTTCTCGGGCAGAGAGTATTCATACATATCCCGATATTGTGAGAAGTTCGCAAAGCTTGGGCATGACTGCTTACTTTAAACCTGCGATTGGTTTATATATGCTCAGAGAAGTAATTTTGGGTCCAGAGCGCTTCGACTACGCCTTCCGTACCTACATCAAGCGTTGGGCTTACAAGCACCCCACCCCTATCGACTTTTTCAATACTATGGAAAATGCCGGCGGAGAAGAGTTGGATTGGTTCTGGAAAAAATGGTTTTACACCACCGAAACTATCGACCAAGGTGTGACTGGGGTACGTTATGTTGGTAACAAACCTGAAAAGGGTGCCATCATCAACCTAGAGAATAAGGGTGGTGTGTTGATGCCCGTAATCTTGGAAATAGAAGAAGAAAACGGCACTAAGAAAACCGTGAAACTATCGGTAGAGATTTGGTTTAAGGGAAATAAGTTTAACTACGTATACAATAGCAAAAGTAAAATCAAGCAGGTACGTATTGACCCTAAAAACCTGGTATCGGATGTAAATAAGGCTAATAACACCTGGAAAAACGATAAGAAGGGTGATAAATAATATTTTAGGTTCAGACCTGACAGGTAGAGTGTTAAGAATTAGATTCGCAGAGCACCAATACATCAGTATTTACAACTTGAACTTCGTTCTGCGGTTTCAAAAAAGTTCTCCTCGTTTTTAGAGTTATTCAGTGCTTTAAAAATTGACAGAAGCTCAGGTTATTGCATAACCTTTTGAGTTCTGTAATCAAAATGGACGTTGTGAAATACCAACAAAAGCCCCTCTTAGTCTCCCCAACTGGGGAGAAACAGTCGCGGATAAACTATCGCAAGTAACGTTCCTCCCCAGTTGGGGAGGTTAGGAGGGGCTTACTGGAATACTGACAACATCAATAAAAATGAGGGGAAGAAATTCACTAATTCTAAACACCCTACCCGACAGGTTTTTAAAACCTGTCAGGTCTAAAACAAAGTTTTTCTTATTTAACAAGCAAATCTAAGGCTTTTTGAATAGCCAGGTCGGTGTTTTTTTGTGCATAAATCGTCTCAAAAAACGCCATCGCATTTTTAGGGTACTCAATCAAATATTTGGGTGGAATACCTTGATGCTCATAGTTTTGATGGGTGTTAGATTGGTATATCTCATTAGACAAACCAAACCTCCAACCATTGGGCAATTGCTTCTGTAGCACATCTGAGAAAACTCCCATAGTAGGCGACCCAATCCTCACAATACTGGGCAAAGCCAACGAACTTAACACCAATGTTTCGGCCGAACTAGCGGTTTGGTGGCTGGTTAAGATGGCTATTTTACCCTGATACGTTTTTGGGGCTGGTTGGATCACAATGTCTTGTTTCGCTAAATAATTGTTTTTATTCCACACTTTTTTTGAAAATACGATTGCTTTTTCTTGTACAAAACGAGATAAAATATCCAAGGCAACTTGGTCTGTTCCTCCATTATTAAACCTTACATCCAAAATAATGGCAGAAGTAGAAGACAGTGCTTGAATGACAGAATCTATCATCACATTCACTCCTCGTATTTCATCCCTAAAATACTGTCCGATCGTTTTTCCTTTCTTCAAACTTGCAACTATTTGCCCCCAATGTTTTGCCCAATATTGAGGTGGAAAGAGGGAATCGGGAATGTTCACGTCCAATGAAAACCCATTCATCGCATTCACCTGGATATAACCAACTCGCTGATTTAGCTTGCCCCACATCAACAAATCTTTATGAAAACGCTTAAACGTAACTTGTGGAAACATTTTCGTTACTTGTTGCTGAGCAAGATAACGGGCGGTAGGGTAATTGTATTGATAGTGTTTGGGTTTACTCGCTGACGAAGTCTTTGATTGAGCATAGGTAGTTTCTAAATCTTTGGGAACCCGTAAACTAATATGAGCATCTTCAATGGCATCTAGCATATCACGAAAATAACCATACAACTGTAGATTGGTTGTCTTCTTTGAGATCAGGGGGCGATATTTTTTATATAATTTATCCCAATTTACTTTCCGCAAACGAGCATAAGCATAGTTTTCTTTGAATGTACGCCACAAAATATCAAAGTTCAAGACAGGGTCTTCAGAAAACTTAATGGGTTGTTGACATATACTCAGGGGGACTTTCAAACGCTTAAACTCATAGGAAGTAATGCCATATTTGAGTGTCATTTCCTCGCGGGATATTTTTTCGATGTGGTATAAATCCAACAATGATTTGAGTGATCCAGACCAATGGTTCAGCACGGGAGAAGCAGATTGCTGGCAGGAAATTTTTGTCATATCATAAAACTTGTAAACAGAGTCGGTGATTTCTAAATAAATCCCGTAGCCTTGTTGCAACCAATATCCTTGAATTTTTTTTTGAAATTGATGGGGTTGAGCAAATGCTATGCTTAACAAAAAGCAAAAGCCCATAGAAAATATATATTTCATTAGATTGGGGTTAGGTAAATGTAAATAACTCGAGTTACATAAGTTTTGAATGTTGAACACCGATTAACGAACTCTGAACCGCAGAGTGTATGTCCAAGTTGTAAATACCAATGTATCGGTACTCAACGAAGTTAATCCTGAAAGTCGTTAGGCGTAATGGATAATTATTCATTTGTGTGTAGCATCAGTAAATAAGAAGCAACCAAAGCCAGGAGGTTATTTATTACCTCCCAACTAAATATCTTAAAATTGATGTAGCTTAATCTCTAAAATTAAAATTAAGAATAGGCATCAAGCGAAGTAACAGCGGGTTTTCTTTGACATAATTGAGCAAGCCAATTTGAATTCCTTTGAGTTTACGGGCGTAATTGAATACCCCAATCGTTACCCCTTTTTGCTCTCCTCTGATGTGATTGAAGGCACTAATGGCCAATCCTCGCATCGTACCATTATCTACCACGCGTAAATAAGCTGGTGCCAAATGCACTCCAGTCAAGTGTTTTCCTCCAATCACTGCCGAAGCCGATAAACCTGATACTTTACGCGCCCCAATCGCAATCCCGGCCACGTTGATCCCCATTACCCGATCACCTGCGGCTACTGATATTCCACCGACATTGATTCCTGATAGATTATCTCCCGCTGCTACCGCAATACCAGCCAAATTGATCCCGGTTACATTGCCGCCCGAAGCCACCGCAATGGCTGATGCCGAAATACCGGTAATGCTTTTGCCAGCAGCTACCGCCAAACCACCAACTGTGATTCCTTTCACGTGTCCACCAGAACCAACTGCCAAGCCTCCTATCGAGATTCCCTCTAGTTGGTTTCCAGCCCCTATTCCTCCTAAGCTCACATTGATTCCAGTAACTTTTCGGCCAGCACCCAAGCCCAAACCTGCTACATTGATTCCAAACAAATCTTCGCCAGCTCCCAAGCCTAGTCCTGCCAGGTTAATTCCTCTTAATTTGTTGCCAGCCCCCAGGCCAAGTCCACCTACATTGATTCCTGTCACGTTGTTGCCAGCCCCCATACCGAGACCACCAATGTTGATTCCCGATAAGTTACGACCAGCCCCTAAACCAAGTCCCCCAATGTTAATTCCGCCCACGTTTTTGCCAGCGCCAGCACCCAATGCCCCAAAGTTGATCCCATACATAGATTCGGTGGCTCCTACTCCCATCCCAACGGCAATACCACGAATGTTTCGGGCACCAGTCAAAGGTAAGCCAATGGCTACTCCATTGATACTACTTTGTATGCCTTCATCAAAATCATAGGGATTCCATAAGGTTACATTGATTCCATTTACCTTCTCGACATTGCGATCTCGGTAATTAAAACGAATTCCGTTAAACTTTTTGGAGTTGCCAAAACCTATTCCGGTGTGTTTGATAGCCAGGTTAAAACCTCCTCCTGCATCTTGGGCAAATGCAGTGTAATTTGAAAAAGAAATAACAAGGAATAATACGAATAAAAGTTCTGTAATTCGCACGCTGATTTTTTTGTCTTGGTTTTTCATGGTTTATATAGTATTAAATGGTTCTATAGTTTGGAGGGAAGACAACCAAATTCAGGCAGGAGGTTGCATGGCTTTCAAAAAAATGATAAAAAACTGCGTAAATCCTGTGCAGAGAACAAGTAAATGGTTAGGAAAATAAAAGGCCCAAAACGAAAAGGCCAAAGCAAAAAGGCATAAAAAAAGGGTATGTTGCTACATGATCACGTTGGCCAAAGTCTGTTCATCAACTGGTTTGGGTAAAAACCCCATGACAAAATCATAGTTTTTGATTTGCTCAGATTGAATTTCAGAGGTAACCCCCGATATAATCACTACTTTAGTTTCAGGATACTTCTTATAAAACTCTTTGGAATACTCTTCCAAAAAATCGTTGCCATTACCCAATGGCATATTCCAATCCATACTTATTAATTCTGGAAAATCCTGCGCTTGATCACATTCTTTCAGGTATTGCAAAGCTGTAACTCCACTCATTTTGAGTAAAATTTTCTTGCACCCGGTAATTTTAGAAAGAAGCTTATAGTTGAGATAGATGAAAGTTTTATCATCGTCTACCACCAAAATATGCTGATACTTTGCCGACATAAAATATAATCGTGTTTTAAAAAAAATATTCAGAAAAAAGGTAACAGGCTTATAAAATTGAGCGGCAAATATAGTGATAATCAGCTAATAAAAGCATACCCCCCAAACCTTAATTGCTCATTCTTAGCAAATACTGCATGATTGTTCACTTTTCTTTTCAAATACTTGCATTTTATTTTCCAATAGAGCACTTTAAAATCAGAAAAAAATAATTTTCCTACTATTATGAGACAAAAACTTTACACTTATTTG
Source organism: Microscillaceae bacterium (assembly GCA_003483885.1). GTDB lineage: Bacteria > Bacteroidota > Bacteroidia > Cytophagales > Microscillaceae > Microscilla. The sequence goes on along the minus strand of DMXI01000031.1, from coordinate 16,670 downwards.
GCAATTAAACCATTCTGTATCGCCCTATTGCTTTTGCATTTTGGGCTATCAAATCTCCAGGCTCAAACCAAAGAAAGCAGTCGCTACACCACCAATACCATCAACGAAAGTGTGATGTCGATCAGCGACAGAAGCTACATCACTGTCACTGAAGGTTTTGGTAATTTAGACACTCGCTTGTTGTTTGAAGCCAACATCGCTCCTACTTATTTTATTCGTTTTGGCAAAAATTCCAAGTTGGGCATGTCTATTTCTCCACACGTGCTCATTCGCATGACCCGTGAAGAAAGCTTTCCGATTCTTACGCCCAGTTATATGCCCAATGTGATCTTGTATTGGCGTTTTCGCTCACCGTTGTCTAATCTCACCGAAAAAAACGGCGTAAAAAAAGTGATCAGTCCTCGTCATATTACTTTTCTCACGCTCAAACTCAACCACCATTCCAATGGGCAAAGTGGTGATTTTTTCCTTCCTGGTACCAGAGAAGTAAATTTTGAAGATGGCAACTTCTCTACCAATTTTATGGAATTAGGCCTCAATACTGCCAACTTTAACCCCGATGCCAACACCAAGTTTATTGTACACGCCAAAGCTGCTTTTGAGCGTCACTTTGATTTTGATCGGGAAAAGAGTATGCGAGAAATCTATTACTGGCAAAGTTTCAATGGTGAACTTCGCTTTACGATTAATAAGTTTTTAAGTGCGGCTTTTTTGTTTAAACACATGACAGGCATTGGCGCCTTTAAACCCCAACAATCCTACGATGCCTGGATATCGTTTCGTTTGGGTAACTATAGCGACTTTTCGCTTTTTGCCCGGTATTACCACGGTCCCGATTATTACAACCTCCGCTACGTCAACAACATTTCGCAGATTACTTTTGGCCTGTTGGCCGAACCTTTGAACCTGCCGATTTTTAGACGATAAGCTCTTTCTTTATTACTCGCTCATTTATACCGGGTTTTGATACTTTCGAGACCTGGTATACTTCTTTACCTAAAAATCCAGGTCTCGTTTATGTTTAACATATTCTATATTTTAGGATATAAACTTTAAACATACACTCAATTTTAAGCGCTAAAAGCGGTATATTGCCAGTAAATACAACCAGCGAACCATTCATTTACACCTATCTACCTGATAAGATAACACCATCTAAGAACTCATGGATTGTGAAGATAATATACACTGGAAGAAACGCTTCGAGGAAGAACAAAAGCAAAGAAGAGAAGTAGAACACCAACTCGAGGCCAAAATAGAGGAATTATACCAAACACAATATGCACTTAAGAGAAAAATACAGGAACTCGAGGCTTTGAATCAGCGCTTACAATTGACAGAAGAAGATGTAAGGCAAAAAGCTCAGGAAAGAACCCATGCACTCGAAGAACTCACCGCTTTTACAGAAGCTTTGGAGGATATGGTGGAAGAACGCACCGAAGAGGTTCATTTTCAAAAACTAAAAATTATCCAAAGTATCAACTATGCCCGGCAAATCCAGCTGGCCATTTTATCTTTTGACGAAAAAGTCATTAAAAATCTCCCCGAACACTTTATATTTTTTAAGCCACGTGACATTGTCAGCGGAGATATGTACTGGTTTTCTAACAAACACCCAGACCTCACTTTTATAGCGGTGGTAGATTGTACCGGACACGGGGTACCAGGAGCATTTATGTCTTTGATCGCCCATAACCTGCTCAATGAAATCATCAATATTCGCCGACTGTTTTCGGTAGACAAAGCTCTGGAAAAGCTACATAAACTGGTAGTGAGGGTACTCAAGCAAAAAATCACCAACAATCACGATGGTATGGATGTATCGCTACTCATGATCGATAGCTTTATCAAAAGAATCGACTTTGCAGGTGCCAATGCCCCTATGGTGATGATTCAGAATCGAGAACAAAAAATTATCAAAGGTGAACGATTGGGCATTGGAGGCATTAAAATTAATCGGGAACGTAACTACGGCAAAAAAACTTTTTCTTATTCAAAAAAATACCCTACGCACCTCTACTTGTTTTCTGATGGGTTTCAAGACCAGTTTGGAGGTAAAATACGTGAAAAGTTTCTCCGCCATCGTTTTTATGAATTGCTTCTCGAAATTCACGATTTGCCTATGTCGGCGCAAAAACTTCAGCTCAACAACGCCCTACAGGCTTGGATGAACAGCCAGCCCAACAACGAGCAAACCGACGACATTTTGGTCATGGGGCTTCGGCTGATACCCTAAAAACCCACCCTACGACCACTTATGAAACCGCTATTTGAAATTATAAAATATCTGCGTAGCTTTAACTAAACAATCACCAATTTACCAGATGTTTTATGTCTAATGTAATTTCAGTTACTGATCTTAATAAGGTAGACACCTTTGAAAATATACCCGATGATCAACTACAGTGGCTCATTGAACACGCCGAAGTAGTACAGCTAAAGGATGGAGATATCTTTTTCAAAAAAGGGGATCCTATTGTACATGCCCACTTTGTATTGGAGGGGCGTCTTTCTTTCAGGGCCGAACAAGCTGGCCAGTTCAGGGAGATTTCGGTGGTTGGAAAAGGCCACATTACTGGCACCTTGCCTTTTTCGCGAACTAAAGGGGCAGGTGGTTTAGGAATGGCTACTCAAGACACCTGTATCTTGTCATTGCATAAAGATCTCTTTCGGGAGATGATTCGCAACCATTATGAGCTCACCGAAATGTTGGTACACACCATGACCTCCCGGGTAAGAGAGTTTGTAAAAAGAAGTGAGCAAAATGATAAGATGATGGCATTGGGTAAAATCTCGGCAGGATTAGCCCACGAACTTAACAATCCAGCTTCGGCGGTAGTAAGAAGTGCTGGAGAACTCAAAGAACAGCTCAAGCTGCAACCCGATAATTTCAAAAAGGTGATTGCCATGAGAATAGAACCTTCTCAGGTAGATGCGGTCAACAAGATTTTATTCTCTAAAGCAAATAGTGGCCCTCAGCACATGAGCCTGATGGAAAAATCTGACCTGGAAGATGATATCACGGATTGGCTGGAAGAAAGAGGAGTAGAAGATGGGACCGAAATCGCTGAAATACTGGCAGAGTTTGGCTTTGACCTTGACACTCTGGAAGAATTGTATGCGCACGTGCCTGACCAGTTTTTTCCTCCAGTAGCCAATTGGTTCAACAGTGTACTGTCTACCGAAAAGCTAGTCAATGAAATAGACGAAGCTTCCTCGCGCATTGCCAAGTTGGTAAAGTCGGTGAAATCTTACACGCACATGGACCAAGCTCCTGAAAGGCAAATGGCCGATGTTCGTGAGGGTATTCGCAATACTTTTACGATTTTAGGACATAAAATAAAAAAACAACAAATTGACCTGAAGGAGAATTTCCCTGAAGATATGCCCAAGGTAAAGGTCTTTGTGAGCGAACTTAACCAAGTGTGGACCAACCTGATGGACAATGCCATAGATGCGATGCCCGATGGTGGCACCCTGGAAATTGCGGCTGACTTCGACAAAGACTATCTTCGGGTTCATGTGATTGATAGCGGCGCTGGAATTCCTGAAGAGGTTATTGGAAATATCTTTGACCCGTTTTTTACCACCAAAGAAATGGGCAAAGGCACTGGAATGGGCTTAGATGTAGTACAACGCATTGTGAGTCAACACCAAGCTGATATTCGGGTAGATTCACAACCTGGAAAAACTAAATTTACCGTTTGTTTTATGAGAAATTTATAAGGTAGCTTATCAGTCCATTGTTCATTGTCAATAGTAGTGAATACTAGCACCGAACAGAGCAAATACAATCAATGGCTATGGACTATAGATTAATTACTATTGACTAATAAGAAACTATCGGAGATAAAATGAGTAAAAAACCAATCATTTTTGCAGTAGACGATGAACCACAGGTACTTAGCGCGCTGCAACGAGACTTGAGAAAACAATACCGCAAAAACTACAGAGTAATGAGTACCACCTCGGTACAAGAAGCCTTAGAAACTTTGCAGGAACTAAAAAATAAAAATGAAACTGTAGCCATCTTCCTTTCTGACCAACGCATGCCCGAAATGCTGGGTGTAGAATACCTGGAAAAAGCCATGGAGTTTTACCCTGATGCCAAACGAGTATTGGTAACGGCTTATTCTGATATCGAGGCTGCCATCAAAGGAATCAATGATGTCCAACTTGATTATTACATCACCAAGCCGTGGGACCCTCCCGAAGAAAAGTTATTTCCCGTTATAGACGATTTGTTGGGTGCCTGGCAAATGTCATATAGACCTGATTTTGAAGGTATTAGGATTATTGGTTATCAGTTTTCGCCCAAATCACACGAAATCAAAGATTTCTTAGCAGGTAATCTGGTGCCTTATCGCTGGATGGATATTGAGCAGAGCGAAGACGCTCAAAAACTGACAGAACTCAACAACATTGAACGAAAAGATTTGCCTGCGGTATTTTTTAGCGATGGTTCGTTTTTAGTAAACCCTAGTTTGAGCGAAATTGCCCAAAAAGATGGTAGAAAAGCCGAAGCTTCAGAAACCATGTATGACGTAACCATCATTGGAGCGGGGCCTGCTGGGCTTTCAGCCGCGGTATATGGAGGTTCCGAAGGTTTGAAAACCTTACTCATCGAGCGACGAGCTCCTGGAGGGCAAGCCGGTACCAGTTCTCGTATTGAAAACTATTTGGGTTTTCCTTCGGGACTAAGTGGACAAGATTTATCGCGCCGAGCCATTACTCAAGCAACTCGATTTGGCATCGAATTTTTGTCGCCAGCAGAGGTAACCAATATAGAAACCAAGGATGGGTATAAGATCGTTACTCTAGACAATGGCAAAACCATTAATACCCGCACGGTGGTAGTGACTACGGGGGTTGATTACCGTAAGTTAGAAGCTCCTGGGATGAATGATTTCACTGGAGCAGGTATTTATTATGGGGCCGCTACCACTGAGGCTGCTGCCTGTAAAAACAAGGATGTATACATTGTAGGTGGAGGAAACTCCGCTGGACAAGGAGCCATGTATCTGGCCAAATTTGCCCGACACGTCTACATTACAGTGCGTAAGCCAGACTTAAGCTCTAGCATGTCACAGTACCTCATCGATCAGATTAATGGCACCGAAAACATTACTATAGTACCTTTTACCAACATAGTGGAGGCAAAGGGAAGTGACCATTTGGAGGGAGTAGTCCTCGAGAACATACAGACCAACGAGCTAGAGGATCGTAGCGCTGGGGCTTTGTTTATCTTCATTGGAGCACGACCTTACACCCAGTGGATCAATTTGGGGGTACTGCGTAACCAACGTGGATTTTTGGAAACGGGCCGTGAATTACTCAAATACCACGAATTTCATAAAGATTGGAAGAGTGATCGTGAGCCTTATTTGCTGGAAACCAGCGTACCTGGCATTTTTGCCGCAGGCGATGTGAGAGCGGGCGCCATGAATAGGGTTGCTTCTGCTGTGGGCGAAGGAGCTATGGCCATTAAGTTTGTGCACGAGTACTTGGCCGATAATTAATCGAAGCCATCTAGTAAGCACTAAATCGTAAAACAGTCTTCGAGATCCATAAAGCCAGAGATTCATCACAAAATCTCTGGCTTTTGTATATGGATTTACTAAGCTTCTGTAGCAGTTCTCCCCGATACTGTAGTAGTATTTTCAGTGGCTAAGGTGTTGATAAACCTCCAGTCAGCATTGGCCGAAGCCCCATTGAAACTTACCAACAAAAATCCACGACGAGAGGCATCTACATACTGTAAATCATCTATCAAAAGTGTGTTAGATTGCTCAAAACCAGCCAAAACCGTGGGGTCAGTACCAAACAATCCTTCAAAACCTGGAGACGAAACCGAAGCAGTGGCAAACTCAGTTCCTACCTTTTGTTTGGCAGCATTGGTTAAGTTAGAATACCAGGCATTGTGGGTATCTCCTGCAACCGACACTAATTTTTTACCATTGGCAGCTGCGAATACAGCTTCACGCTCTGCTGGGTATCCATCCCAAGCATCTAAGTTATAAGGCAACACCGTTTCTACCCTGGCTTTTTCAGCCGCAGTTACCGTAGTATCTCCTTGTAAAATTCGGGTTTTAATCGTTACCAACTCGGTGACCGTATTATTGTATTGGGTCAATAAAGCCGCGCTTGTACTTCCTGATGCGGCGATTTGGGCAGTAATGGTTAGCAGCTCTGCTGGGATAAAATATTTACCCATGAGCACCTGAGAACCCAATACCTGCCAGGTAGCCGCACTCCCAGCCAATTGCGAAGCAAGCCAGGTTCTTTGCTCAGTCCCCAAAAGAGTACGGGTAGGGTTTTGCCAGTCAGCCGCAAATTTAGCACTGTCCAAACCAGTAGCGGTTAGGTAATCGGCATAATCTAATTGTTTTTCACGTCCAATAATGCGGGTATCCAACATCATTAGATTGATAATTCCGCCAAAATCAAAGGCCCGATAAATCTTGGTATTATCCGTGACCCGAGCAGGCAAATATTCGTGCCATACCTGAATAGCGCTGGCTTTACGGGTATTATAATCTCCTTCGTTGGCTTGGTGATTTTGAGCGCCATCTTTGTACGCATCATTGGTAATTTCGTGGTCGTCCCATACACAAATAAAGGGCTTCATTTGATGGGCCTTTTGCAACTGCGCATCGCCTCTATATTGGCGGTAACGAGTACGATAATCATCTACCGTGATGATCTCCCCAGAGGGTTTGTGTTGACGATTCAAAGTAGAAGTCAGGTCGTTGGTTCCATACCCGCCTATTTCATATTCATAGATATAATCCCCCATGTGCACTACCACATCGGCCTCAGATGCGGCCACTGCTCCATACACATTAAATAAGCCTGCCTGAAAGTTGGCACAAGATACTACCGCCAGTTTTACATCAGTCACTTCTCCCGCAACAGGTAAAGTCTTGGTTTGCCCTACTACCGAAGTAGCTTTGCTTGCGTCGTTTCTAAATCGGTAATAATATTTGGTATTGGATTGTAGGTTGCTCACATCTACGTTGATGGTATAGTCGCTGTTGGTATCAATGATTACCGACTCGCTTGCTACAATCGACGAAAAGTTTTCATCGGTGGCCACATCCAGGAATATGGTAGGATTACCGGTTTCGTTGGAGGCCTTGGTGTAGCGCGTCCACAATATTACTTGATTTTGGGATGGGTCAAAACTGGCTACCCCTTCTAAAAAACCAAAAGTACCTTGAGGCACAAAGTCTACCTCATCTGGAGTACAGCTTACCAATGAGGCTGGTAATACAGAAGCACCTGTTACCGCAATGACTGAATTGCGAATGAATTTTCTTCTTCCTAATTTTTTGAGATATTTTTTTTCCATTATTGTGCATGATTTAATGCACAAATTTAGACTACGACAATGGCGTGTAGGATAAGTATAAGTTATGGATTTGTAAAAGGTTGTAGGGTCAAATTATACTTTTGTTAAATATATATCGACCCTTTGTTATTTATTGACCAATGGTTTAAATGGAAATGATCAACGCTGTGTAAAACACAAAGCAATACCTAAAGTACCCCATAAAACCCTACAAAATCCTTAAAACGAGCCTTTTGGTCGGCAATAAAATCAGTATCTTCGCTTACCAGTATTTCTTTCTGAGTACCTTTTCGGAAAGGGTGTTCGCTGCTTAAAGCCGCAGCCAGTAACTGCTGATCACCCACTTGAAACAACACTCCCCAAGTAACCTCATGTACCCCATCTTGTCCGTGCCTTTTGTAAGACGATGAATAATCTAATATTTCGTAACCCGTGATTTTTTGCCCAATGAATTGCTCCCAGGGATGCTCAAAATCTACTTTTTTCTCTAATAGTGCCTCGGCATTAAATTGGGCATAATTCCAAACCTTGGCTCGGTAAGGGTCACCCAATTCATCTTCCCAGTAGCTCACCACCAACGAAAGCTCATCGTCAACCGTGATTTTGCATCCAAAGTTAAAAGCCAAAAATGACTCATATCCAGTAATGGAGGGGCTGGTTTGATAAGCTTTAAAGTTACAAAAACTGATATGGGTAATGGTGGTATTCAGGCAAAATTCGAGAATTGCTCGCTCTTCGGTTTCCAGCATTGATTGATTAGTTTTGTTAAAAATATAAGCATACGCTCAATCAAAGATAGCAAAATTTCTCCATTTCGCCTGCCTCTCACTCACTCCATTTTTTTCTAAACCAAGGTAAAATTGATCGTATTATGTATGCTGAACCTCAGGCTAAGTTTATGATGCAAAACTATGGCCACCGTCATAGGTATTGACAAAAAATGTATGACCAGGCATTCCTGATTTTTCAATAAAACTATAAGCAAAACAGGCCTTCGTTTTTTCTGAGACTTCTACCAACACCAACTTTAGTTTTTGTCCTTTTTCCAGAGATACATGGGCATCTAATAACGCTTGTAGGGCTTGTTGCTCGTATTGTTCAAAGTCTTTTAAGAGAGTATTGGTCCAAGTAATGGTATCGTCCCAGGTATTAGTCTCATTTATCAACCGAAGATTGATTTTTTTTCTGTTAAATTTTACCTGGGTTTCCAAAGTCTCTGCATCTATCTCACTCAACATTTCTTTTCGAATGACTGAAGGGTAAATAGAGGCTGATTTTGTTTGGCCTGAGGAAGCAGTAGTAATAATGGCTGCGGCAGGAAAAGTAGTCGAGAGGCGAGTAATTAAGTCAGTATCTTGACTGAGAACACTTTGGGTAAGTACAATTTTTTGTATCTTCTTTAATTCAAAAAAACTATCTGGTAATGATTGTATACTGGTATCACTCAAGTCTATTTCTTCTAATTCGGCCAACTGTCCTATATCTGGGATAAATTTTAAGCCAGGATTTTTACCAAGCACTAAGACTTTTAATTGACTCAGATTCAATACCTTATTGGGTAAGTTATTCAATTGCGTATTTTCTAAATTCAGTACCTCAAGCCCCGAGATATCAAAAACAGCGGTTGGTATTTGTTTTAAATCTTGATGACTCATATCAAGCATTTTGATTCCTTTGATTTGCCCTATGTTTTTAGGAAAATCAGTACGCAATTGTTTACCAAACTTTTTCCGTTTGGCTTTTAAATCAATCACAGAAGTAAAAAAATCTGCCTTTTGGGTCCAGGTACTTAACATTTTCAGTCTTCTGAGAGTGGTTGCTTTTTCCCAAGTACCAAGCAATTTTTGTTTATCAATGTTTTCCATAACTTTTAAGTATCTATCTTTCCAACCGCATGTTGAGAGGACAATTAAGTATAAAAAACATTCAAAAAAGGCCCAAACCTTCCGATGGGACCTATTTACTTCTTTACGATACAAAATTTCGTGGGCATAGGTTGTCAAGTTCCTGAATGGAGACATCTAGTTTTTCTACACTTCGTGAAAGCCTTAAGAAAACACTAAATTGCTAAGATATACACTTCATCTCTACACAATAGGCTTGGGATAATTTGCTCCTAAACTAATCCCGTATTGAGATTGTTCCTGTGGTTTGATCTTACCCACCTCGTGTATCTTGTTATCGGGTACATTTTTCAATTCTGGCAACCAATGCTTTACGTATTTTCCTTTGCCATCATAGCGTTTGGCTTGGCTCAAAATGTTGAAATAACGATCTTCACGGGGATCATTACCCACGCCCGCCACATAGTTCCAGTTACACCAGTTACTACTCACATCGTAATCAATCAATTGAGACTCAAAGTACATTGCTCCGTGTATCCAATTGATTTTAAGGTCTTTGGTCAAGAAGCTCGCTACATTTTGCCGCCCCCGATTCGACATAAATCCGGTTTGTTTCAGCTCTCTCATGTTAGCATCTATAAACGGAATACCTGTCTCTCCATTCATCCATCTGCGAAAAGTCTTTTTACGGGTAGAGGATAAACCTGAAACCTCGATACCTTTGATGCCACCTTTCAAGAAAATGTTGTTTTGGTATTTACGGGCAATCAAGCGAAAATACTCCCGCCACAACAGCTCAAAAATAAGATGCCAGGTAGATTTGTTTTTCACGACTTGAGCTTCATAACTTCTAATTTCGTAGTAAATCTTGCGCACCGATAAGGCACCATTGGCCAGCCAGGGGGAAAATTTAGTAGAGTAATCAGCTCCAAGCAATCCGTTGCGGGTTTCTTTGTAGTCTTTCAGAAGATTTTGTGACCAAGTATATTGGTGCAAACGTGCTAGAGCCGCAACCTCCCCTCCTTGAAAAGCCAGCACTGCTCTATCATCTGCATCTTCGCTAGTCAAACCTAATTTCTTTAAACAAGGGATTTCACCTGGTACCACACCTGCGGGTAAAGCAGGCAAAGTATCAGGTTCGGGATATAATTCATTGATGGGTAAATCTTTTTCTACGCTTTTGCGAAATTCGGTAAACGTATTGGGTGTGGCTTTGAATGGAAAAGGCAACTCTTCGGTTTCTAATAAATTTCCCGGCCAGCACAGTTCCAAAAATGCTTGATGTCGCCATAACTTTAGTTCTAACGCCTCTACAACTTCCAGTTCTTCGGTGCCAATTTCGTGACTACTATACACCAAAGTGGCCTTTACTTGATCGGCTAAAAAAGGGATTTCTTCTTCAGGCTTACCTACTCTTACCACGAGATCAGAGCCTTTAGAGCGAAGGTTTTTACGTAAATCGTGAAGTGTCTCTAGTAGAAAACCTGCCCTGAAACTACCCATTTTTGGGAAACCTAATTTAGTGGCTTCAAACTGGCGAGGGTCAATACAATATACCGGCAGTAAATATTCGGTCAACTTTTGAGCTTTGAATAAGGCTTCGTTGTCGTGTAGACGCAGATTATTGCGAAACCATAGAATTTTGGCCTGGTGCTTATTCGTTGGGTTTGTATTGATATTTTCCTTCATAGTACTCACGCAAAAAGTTTACATCAATACCAAGTGTAGCGGAAAAATGTTTGATGGCTTTTGCTAATTTTTGAAAATTTAGAAAGTATGGAAGTTAAGAAATTTAATGCTGCACAAAATCCGATAAGAAATTTTTCAAAATAATCAGTTTTAAACCCGCTAAATATTAAAACTATCAATCTCTCTTAACATCACTTGAAATTGTCCTAAAACCCTCTTATTTTGCCAATCGTTTGATAACCAGCTATTTTAGGCATGTGTCATCGGTGCAAGTTTTTACTTCGTCGCAATATAGACCATTCCTAATACCAAAAAAATGACCATCACACTTACTAAAAGGACACCATGGTATTGAATACAATCTTATTATTTGCCGACAAAACCCCAGAAAAAAGCATATCGGTACTTGAGCTCATTTTCCAGGCTGGAGTCTGGATGTATCCCATGTTTATACTCTCTGTCATTGCGCTATACATTTTCATTGAGCGTCTGGTCGTCATTCGCAGTGCCATGCGCAACCCCGCAAGCTTTATGAAAGCCATCAAAAAGAAGGTCATGGAAGGAGACATCGAAGGGGCACGCGTAATTTGCCGTCGTAAGAAAACCCCCATTGCCCGGATGATAGAAAAAGGATTGAGTCGAGTAGGTAGCTCCCTCAAAAACATTGAAACTTCGATAGAATATGTAGGTAAAATTGAGCTTTATCGGCTAGAAAAAAATTTGGCCATGTTGGCTACCATTGCGGGTGCTGCTCCAATGGTAGGTTTCTTAGGAACCGTAGTTGGGATGATTAGTGCATTTATTAGAATCTCTCAACAAAGTACAGTAAGTCCTCAAACACTTTCGGAAGGAATCTACACCGCATTATTAACTACTGCTGGCGGATTAATCGTGGGAATTTTGGCCAATGTAAGCTATAACTATTTGATGACCAGGGTACAAAAAGTAGTACACCAAATGGAGTATGTATCTATGGATTTTATGGATTTACTTCAGGAACCCAGCTAATCTTTTATTACCCAATCATTTACCATTGATTTATGAATTTAAAATCTAAGAATCAAATATCGACTACTTTTAGTCTGGCCTCGCTTACCGATATTATCTTCTTGTTGTTGATCTTCTTTATGCTCACGTCTTCGTTTGTGACTCCTTCGGCTGTACCAGTAGAACTTCCCTCTACCAAGGTTTCTAAATCGTTGATTGCCAAGCAGCTGGAAATTACCATTACCAAAGAGCTTGAATACTATATCAACGATGAAGCCGTTAAACTGGAAGAAATAGAAGCAGTGCTCAAGCAAAAACTGGAAAAAGTAGATGCTCCCAAGGTAGTCTTGAACATCGACAAAACTGTAGCAGTAGAATATTTGGTAAAAGTAGCCGCTATTGCCAATAAACTGGGTGCTAAACTCGCCATTGCTACCGAAGCCGAAACTGTGGAATAACACTGAGCAGTCACATTGCTGATTTGTTATGTTGTTAAATGGCTAAGCAAAGCTCAACAATTTAACCATACAACCATTTAGATTTATGGCACAAAAACCACCAAGAAGACTCACCAACGAAGTTCCCTACAAAGAAAAAGAAGGGAAAAATCGTCGTTTTATGGCCTGGTTGTTTACAATTTTGCTTCATTTGATTGTGGTCATTTTGCTGGCAGCCCTCAAAATCAGCGAAAGCACCGAAAAAGAAAAGAAAAAGGAGGAAATTGGCTTTGGGATGGAAGTGGTACGAGGACGAGACAATACTGGTAGCAATTCGTCTAAGGTTCCCATCGAGGCTGTCAATCCTAGTGTAACTACTCCCAGTGAATCTTCTAAAAACATTACCACCTCTGACAAATCTGACATTCAGGCCAACGCAGGGAAGCAAGATCTCAAACAAAAGAAAAAAAACACCCGCAAAAAAAAGGAAGATAAGAGCAATACCAACACCAAAAATACTGGAGGCAATAAAGGGACAAGTAGTAATGGACAAAAAGGCGACGACAAAGACAAAGAAGGTAACAAGGGAAGCCCCAATGGTACAGTAAACAACAATGCCTTGTACAACGGCAAGGGAGGTGCAGGTAACGATCCAAATCTGAAACTTTCGGGCTGGACCTGGCTCAAACATCCTACAGTAAAAGACCAATCGGATGCCCGCGGAAAAATCGTATTTAAGATTTACGTCAATGATGATGGCATTATTCAACGTTTACAAAGAATAAGCTCCACGGTGGGTGCAAGCATAGTGGCCAGATACGCGGCCCAAATCAAGGCTACCGCTCGTTTCCAACTGCTTGACCCCAACAAAGAGCCTCAACCCATTACCGTAGGAACTCTAGTAATTAGTATCAAAAGTCAATAAATGCCCTCTACACCCTCAAGTTATCGTGAGACTCTAGATTATTTATATAGTCGGCTGCCCATGTTCCAAAAAGTAGGCAGTGCCGCTTTTAAGTATGATTTGAGCAACATTGCCCAATTTTGTGACCTCTTGGGTAACCCTCAAGACCAATACCCAAGCATCCATATTGCCGGTACCAACGGTAAAGGCAGTAGCTCGCATATGTTGGCCGCAATTTTACAAGCAGCAGGTTACAAAGTAGGTCTGTATACCTCGCCTCATCTCAAATCGTTTACCGAACGAATCAAAGTAAATGGACAAGAAATAGCAAAAGCCCAGGTAGTCAAATTTGTACAAGCCAATCAAGCCCGCATTGAATCAAAACTCCCCTCCTTTTTTGAGATTACGGTGGCCATGGCATTTCAACATTTTGCTCAAGAAAAGGTAGATATTGCCGTTATAGAGGTGGGTTTAGGAGGTCGGCTAGATGCTACCAACATCATTACTCCTGAAGTGGGCCTTATTACGAATATCAGTTATGATCATCAACAGTTTTTGGGTGATACCCTCGAATTGATTGCAGGAGAAAAAGCGGGTATTATGAAACCCAACATACCTATCGTGATTGGAGAACGCCAACCTGAAACAACCGCCGTATTTGAACAAAAGAGCCAAGAAGTTCAAGCCTCTTTGTTTTTTGCTCAAGACGACTATGCTGCCCAATGGGTAGATGTAGCTCGAGGCACTATCCAAATTAACCATCAACAAAAGGCTTTACTGCCTCCTTTCGAAATGTCGCTTAAAGGGGGATATCAGGAAAAGAATGTGGCTGGTGTGCTAAAAGTCATAGAATTGCTCCAGCAAAAAGAATCAGCTAAAATCCCGTGGGATATTCGTAAAGAACATATTGTAGAGGGACTCAAAGATGCTGCGAACCTGACCCAACTCAAAGGACGCTGGCAAATTTTACAACAATCTCCCTTTACAGTGTGTGACACTGCCCACAATGAGGCTGGACTGAGTCAGGTAATAGCTCAATTGAAACACCTTACTTACCAACAACTCCACATTGTGTTAGGTACTGTAAACGACAAAAAACTGGACAAAATATTGCCGCTTTTTCCTTCGGAAGCGACTTACTATTTTTGCGCTCCCAAAATTCCTCGAGCCCTCACTGCCGATAAACTTCAGGCTCAAGCCAGCCAATACAACCTTCGTGGGGAGGTCTTTGCTTCTGTAAACCAAGCTTATCAGCAAGCCCAGACCCAAGCTTCGGCAGAAGACGTGGTTTTTGTAGGAGGCAGTACTTTTGTGGTGGCAGAGATTGAGGGGTTGTAGATTTTAAAATAAATAAAGCGTATGCTTATATTCATCTAAATAAGGATATTTAGAAATAGAGTATAGACACATTTAAAATGTGTCTATACTTATAACAAGACTCGTTTAAGTAGTTAAAATCTATTTGATAGTGAATTTTTCTACGCTAACTGTGACATTAGATGTGGGAACTCCTGAAGAACCATTACGCCCATCCTGCCCTGAAGAGGCTCCTCCTCGGGAAGGCGTAGGACAATTTGCATATTGAATTATTTTTCCAATATCTCCTCCCTTGCCACCTTCTCCTCCTGCACCTCCATCAGAGGTTAATTTAATATATTGTTTATACTTACTAGCTTCCGGAGTTAGATACACATCAAAAGATCCTCCATTACCGCCGTTGCCTCCATTACCACCATCGCCACCACTTCCTGGATACATTATTCCTCTACAAGCATTAGTTTTTCCTCCATTGCCACCATTTCCTCCCCGGCCACCATGTCCACCAGAAGCATCTATGCTAATAGCCTCTTCAAGATGAGTAAACACAATATAACTACTAAAAGGAGTGCTGACTTTATGCAAACGCATTTTTTGCTTCAGCACTTCATCATATACCACATCCATATAGAGCTTTATATGAGGACCATTCTCTCCATTTCGCCCATCTTGCCCATGTCCCCCTTTCTGACCATAATCCAAAGGTGTTCTTCCACTGGCCCCATTAAGGTTATTTCCCCCCGAAAAACGGTAGGCTATCTTTTTCAAACTAATAGGTATTTCAATGACATGGCTCACATCACGTAGATGCACAGAAGTTACCTTTACTTCTACTTTATGTTTCAGTTTTTGTAATACTAACCCATTTCTGAAAACATGAATACCACCATACGTTTTGTCTCCACTAAATTTACCACCTTTTACTTCTACTTTATACTCACTCCAGGGTGTCTTTCCTTTACCATATCCTTTGGTTATCAATTGTTTCCCATTAGCCAAGGTGGCAACCACAGATAATGGTATATAGCCACCAGGTTTGACAGTATAATATTTTGGAGTAATGGTAAGTTGTGTAATCTTTTTTCCCTTGAGTGTATTGGCTATCTTCTTGGCTTTTCTTTTCAATTGAGCGTCTAACCTTCTTCGTTCTTCAACTCGTTTATATTCAGCTTCAGTAAATCTATTTTTCTTTTTACTTGCTCTTCTAAATAGTGAAAAAGGACGTTTTTTACGCGTTTTAGGCATTCCTTTCAGGGATAAAATACGCTTTCTTTCTTTTTCATCAATGTTTACCTGAATTTCATTTTTTGTTATATTATTATAGCCAATAAAAATATCAAAGCGCATTTTGTAAACACCTGGGCGAAGCTTGTTCTTAGATTTTTTTAACATTAGTGCTAAAACACTTTTCGGGTCACCAGGAATAAAAAGGGGTAAAACGTAACGTTTATCGGCAACAATTTTTTGAGGTACTTTATAAATAATCAGTTCCTCTTTCCTGCCTCCTACATTTGGAGAATAAACAGTAAGCGACATACCATCTTGCCTTATACCCTCCATATATCTATAAGTTGTTTTGTTTATCGTCCAGGTTGCATAGAGAGGATCACCCAGCTTATATTCCTTCAATGCCTTACCACCCTTTTCTGAAGTATTCAGAATCAATTCTTCGCCATGCTGAGCTGTGAGTATCTGTACACTTGCCAATAGGAATAAAAATAACCAAATAGCTCGTTTTCTTTTGCTAAAAAAGCAATTACTGAATAGTTTAATCATTTTATTAGTATGTTTAAAATTGAATAATTAGTTCAGGGTTAGCATTAGTGATATGCTGACTGAATGAAAACTGTACAAAAGAAGGAATATTGGTAGTAAACCTGTTGGACAAATGCCTCAAAAGGCTGGAGATATCGTTCAAATAACAATTCGGCTCAATCAAAATCAAATAAATTTATATTTAGACTAAATGCGCTTAAGAAAAAAACCTGTATTGTGTAATTATTATGTGACCTATCGCTGCAATGCCCGTTGCGGCTTTTGCGATATTTGGGAACGGCCCTCGCCTTACGTCACGCTGGAAAATGCGCACAAAAACATGCAGGATTTGAGGCGCTTGGGAGTGAAAGTCATTGATTTTACCG
>DMXI01000532.1 GCA_003483885.1 Microscillaceae bacterium | reverse complement strand
AGCTTACGAATTTAATCGCCTCAAAAACCCACAAACTGGTAAAATACCAGAGGATATCCGCATTAAAGAACTTACTTACGTTCTTACCAATCCAACTTTCAAAAAATCTATTGCCAAAGGACAAACAATACAGGCTGCCACTTGGAATCGTCGTGGGCCTTTCAATGTAGGGGGACGTACCCGTGCCTTGGCCATTGACCGTACCGATGAGAACATCATCTTAGCAGGTGGGGTTTCTGGTGGTATGTGGCGTTCTACCAATGGTGGCGCCAGTTGGACCCAAACTACGGGAGCTTCTCAAAACAAGAGTGTGACCGATGTATACCAAGACCCAAACAATACTAATACTTGGTATTATGTATCAGGGGAAATCGTAGGTAACTCTGCTTCTGGGGGAGGTGCTCCTTACCGTGGAACTGGGGTATTCAAATCTACCGACCGTGGTATTACTTGGGTAAGTTTGAACGGAATTGATCCTACTTCTTTTTCTAGTGGATTACAGTACAGCTTACGAGTAAGAGTAGACCCTACCAATAGTGATGTATATGTAGCTGCTTTTGACGGAATTTATCGTTCTACCAATGGTGGTACTTCTTTTACCAATGTATTGAGTGGACCTGATGCTCGCTATACTGATCTTGAAATCAGTGCTACTGGGGTAATCTATGCTACTCTGGGAAGTGCAAGTACTGGCAGCGAAGGAGTATTCAAATCTACCAATGGTACTAGCTGGACTAACATTACACCCTCATTTGCTGCGGGTTATCAGCGTATCAACATTGATGTGGCACCTTCCAACGAAAACATTATTTATGTATTTGCCAACACTCCTGGTGCGGGTAAAAACAACCATCAGGTATTTTATTCAAACACTGCAGGCTCAAGCTGGACCAATCGTACCAATGGTTTGCCTGCCTATGGTGGAAGCGTAGGAAACTTATCACAAGGTTCTTACAACCAATACATCAAAATCAAGCCTGACAATCCAAATGTAGTATTCATTGGTTCTACCAATTTGTACCGTACTACCAATGGCTTCTCTAGCACGGCTGGTAATGAGTGGATTGGTGGTTATTCTCCTGCCAACAACGTATCTACTTATACGAATCATCACCCTGATAACCACTCATTGGTTTTTTACCCATCTAATCCTGCCAGAATGTTGACTGGACACGATGGTGGTATCAGTCGTACTGAAAACAACTTGGCGAACAACGCAGGTACTTTCCCAGTAGCCTGGACTTTATTGAGCAATGGTTATTACACTACTCAGGCTTATGGTATTGCCATTGACCCTGAAACTGCCAACGATGCTCGTTTGATGGCTGGTTTCCAGGACAACGGTAAGTGGACCGCTACTTCTTTCTCCGCTACTTCAAACTGGGGCGAAGAGCCTGCGGGTGGTGATGGTTGTTATGTAGCGATTGTAGCTGGACAAGACATTCGTTATACCAGTACCCAAAATGGTAACATTTTGAGATTTGAAGGACCAAATATTGGAAGTCCAACCGATGCGGATGGAATTCAGCCTTCTAATGCTACTGGGCAGCTTTTTGTAAACCCATTCATTTTAGATAAGGCCAACCAAAACATTATGTATTATCCTGCGGGAGACCGTATTTGGAGAAATACTAACTTGGCGGCGATCAACAGTGGATATACTTTTGGAGGTACCACTACTGGCTGGAGTAACCTAACTGGCTCTGATGCTGGTGGAAGCCAAATCACTGCGTTGGATGTATCTAAGGCTAACGCTGCTCACGTGCTTTATTACGGTACTTCTGACGGTAAACTATTCCGTTTAAACAATTCTAATACTTCTACTGCCACCGCAGCCAACATTACCAATGCTGCTTTCCCATCAGGTGCTAATGTAAGTGGCATAGCCGTGGATCCAAGTAATTCAAACAACGTGATTGTTGTTTTCTCTAACTATCAGGTAAAAAGTGTGTTCTATTCTACCAATGCCGGTTCTACCTGGACTGACATTAGTGGTAACTTAGAGCAAAACGCGGATGGTTCAGGTAATGGACCTTCAGTACAATGGGCTGAGATTCACCGCGATTCTAACGGTGGTGTGGTTTATTTGGTAGGTACCAGCACTGGATTGTATTCTACTGAAGCGTTAAGTGGTACTTCTACTGTGTGGACTCAGGAAGGTGCAACAACGATTGGAAACGTACCTGTGGTAATGATTCAAGGACGTAGCAGCGATGATTTGGTAGCGATTGGTACCCACGGTAATGGGATGTTTAGTGCTACAGTAACTTCTTCTACAACACCTCCGCCTCCACCACCAGTAACTTGTATCAGCACTTTCCCTTATGGTGAGAGTTTTGAGACCGATCTTGGCCAATGGACACAAGCTACCAATGATGATACAGATTTCACTCGTCAATCTGGTGGTACCGGATCAAGCAACACTGGTCCATCTGCTGCCAACGATGGTTCATTCTATGTATACGTAGAAGCTTCTAACCCGAACTTTCCAAGTAAGACGGCTACTTTAGTAAGCCCTTGCTTTGACCTAAGCAGCCTGGCCAACCCAACTTTTAAGTTTGACTACCATATGTATGGTTCTCAAGTGAACAATTTGGTTGCTGAAGTAAGTACTAACGGAACTACCTGGACTCAAATCTTTACCAAGTCTGGTGACCAGGGTAATAGCTGGTTTAGTGAGTCAATTGATGTAAGTGCCTATGCTGGAACTACTGTTTCTTTCCGATTTACGGTAACTACTGGTGCAGATGGAAGTAACGGATGGCAAAGTGATATTGCAATTGATAATATTAGTGTAGAAGGCGGAGCAGCACCAGTATGTAATGTGCCTGCGGGATTATCTGCGAGTAATGTGGCACAAACTACTGCTACTTTGAACTGGAATACCGCCACAGGAGCCAATACTTACAATGCACGTTACCGAGTACAAGGTACTTCTACCTGGACGAATGTAAACAACGAATCAGGTACCTCTACTAATGTAACTGGTTTAACTGCTGCTACCACTTACGAATTCCAAGTAAGAAGCAATTGTAGCAGTGGTAACAGTGCTTATGCGGCATCTGCTACCTTTACTACCGATAATCCTTCTACTTCAAATTGTAACGCAGTGTTCCCATATGCCGAAAGTTTTGAAAGCGGTTTTGGTACTTGGACTCAAGCTACCAACGATGACTTAAACTTTACGCGTTTAAGTGGAGCAACTGGTTCTTCTGGTACTGGCCCCTCAGCAGCAAATGATGGAAGTACTTATATTTATGTAGAAGCCTCTGGCAACAACACGGGTTATCCAAATAAAGTAGCAACTATTACTAGTGAGTGTTTTGATATTTCGGCCTTATCTAGTCCTGAATTGGTATTTGACTACCACATGTATGGTACAAACATTAACAACTTGGTAGCTGAAGTAAGCACCAATGGTGGAAGCAGCTGGACTCAAATCTTTACCAGATCTGGTGACCAGGGTAATAGTTGGTTTACCGAAACGGTTAGCTTGAGTGCTTATGCTGGAAGTGATGTTTCAGTTCGCTTTACCGCAACTACTGGCTCTGGTAGTCAAGGATGGAGAAGTGACATCGCCTTAGACAATATTCGCATCCAGTCTGGTTCTGGTGGTGGCGGTGCTCCTACTGGCTATTGTGCATCTACTAGTACCAATGTTAATGATGAGTGGATTCAAAGAGTTCAAATCGGTAGCATTGATAACAATTCAGGTTCAAATGGCGGTTATGGAGATTTTACTGCTCAGCAAACCGATATGGTATTAGGATCAAGTGTAAACACTACTTTAACCATTGGTTGGGCTGGTTCTCAGTTCAACGAATCGTTTTCAATTTGGATTGATTTTAACCGAGATGGTGATTTTGCTGACGCGGGTGAATTAGTAGCTACTAGTGGAGCTGGCACAACCAACCCTGTAACAGGAAGCTTTACTGTACCTTCTTCGGCGCAAACTGGTTTGACCAGAATGAGAATAAGTATGCAGTACAGTGGAACCGCTGGCACTACCTTCTCTGACCCTTGCGCCACCTTTACTTATGGTGAGGTAGAAGATTATACGGTAAATCTAGTACCTGGAACTACTGCTCCTGGATTAAGTACTAATCCTACTACTGCGGTGTTTAACACCACTTACAGCCCAGATGGAGTAAAAGACATAATTGCTTCGGCTTATCCAAACCCTGCGGTGAACTTTACTACTGTAAAAGCACAAGCAGGTATTGGTACCCAAGTGAAGATGGTAATGATGGATGTAAACGGTATTGGCTTGATAAGTAAGCAACGTACTTCTGAAACTGGCATAGTAGAAGAGCGTTTTGATACTTCGAAGCTGAGAAATGGCTTATATTTGATTAAGGTATTTGCCAACGGAGGCTCCAAAATCGTCAAGGTGATGGTGACCAAGTAATTACGCTGACAAAAGTTAATTTTTAATCATTTTATGAATGTTCAAGGCTAGAAATCCATTTATTGGATTTTTAGCCTTTTTTATTGTGTTAAACAATGAATTTATCTAAATTGTATTCATTTAGCTGGAGGTAATAATAGCCGTTTTTTCTTTGGTAAAACCGATTATTCACAAACTAAAAGTTAGATTTTTACAAGAATAACCTGTTAATAAATTTTGTATCGTAAATTTATTATGGTTTACAATTGCGCTTTTTCTTTCAAAACAATTTTATCTTGAGTAAAATTTTATATTTTGCCATATAAATTCTTGACGTATAAAAAGGGGATGCTCAAGTATTTAGGCAAAAAAGTGTTTTGTGCCATCTTATTCTTTGTAATTAATAAATTGTAGGGTTTGAGATCCTCATTTAGACCAATTATGAAATATACTACTTCAATTATATTTTTTCTGTTTGCTGCTTGTTTCAATTATCTATTAGCCCAAAATGAAGACATTGACAGTTTAAAGGTCTTGTTAGATAAGCGCAAGGGTAAAGCCGATACCAAGCAAGTTGATTTGTTGCATGAAATTGCCAAGGCATTTCAAAATATTGACGCTAAGCAAGCGCGTGATTATTGCGAACAAGCACTCATTATAGCCAGAAAGATAGACTATAAAGCAGGCATTGGCCGTAGTCATCATATCATTGGCGATTCCTATTACTTTACTGGAGATTACAAAAATGCCATAAAATATTACTTGGCATCGGTAAAAATCAATGATTCTATCAACGATAAAAAGGGACTTACCAGAACTTTTAAAAACCTGGGTGCCTGTTTTTACCGCACCAAAAACTATGACAAAGCGCTGGAATATTACAATAATGCGCTCAAGCTGGCATCTGAGCTCAAAGATGTCAAAATGATTAGTCGAATTTACAATAACATAGGAGTTATTCTGTCTTTACAAAAAAAGTTTGCAAAAGCACGGGAAACATACTTTAAAGCCTTGGAAGGATACAAAGAAGTAGGAAAAAAATCAGGAGAATCCATTGCTTTAAGTAACATAGGAGACACCTATGAGCGGGAAAAATCATATGAGAAGGCGTTGGAATACTATCAAAGATCGCTTAAAATAGATCGAGAATTGAAAAAAGATTTTTATGGAATGGCCATCACCCTGAGAAGTATTGGATCGGTACACATAAAAATGGGCAATTTTGACAAAGCTGAAGGAGTACTCCGGGAATCTTTGAAAATAGCAAAAGACTTGGGCTTAAAAGACACTGAACAAGAGGTATACGAAACTTACTCAGAGTTTTATAAAGCTAAGAATGATCACAAAAATGCGCTAAAATATTATAAACGACATGTAGCCCTGAAGGATAGTATTTTTGATAAGGACAAGAGTAGGCAAATTGCTGAAATGCAGACCAAATACGAAACGGAGAAAAAAGATAAAGAACTGGCGCTACAACAAAAGTCGAATGCTGAAAAAGACAAAGTAATTAGTGATAATAGAGTAAGGCAACGCACTATTTTAATTGGTATGCTTCTATTAGTTTCAGCTGCCTTTTTCATTGTCAGCCGTCAAAGATTGCGTAACCGAAAGGACAAAGAGATATTTGAAACCAACGAAAAACTGATCCAAGAACAGCTCAAAAATGCAGAACAGGATTTGAAGTTTAAGAACAAAGAGTTGACAACTTATGCTTTACATATTATTCAAAAAAATAATATCCTGACAGAACTAAAAGACAGCATACAAGAAGCAGTAGGTGATTTGTCACGAGAAGAAAGCAAAAGATTGAATAAACTCATTCACCTGATCAATTATAGTTTCAACTTGGATCGGGATTGGAAAGACTTTAAAATTGCTTTTGAGCAGGTACACGAAGGTTTCTTTGAAAAACTGCAAAAGCACTATCCCACCATTAGCCCTAGCGAAATACGTCTTTGTGCCCTACTAAGGTTAAATTTTGCTTCCAAAGAGATTGCAGCTATTATGGGTATTTCACCCGATAGTGTAAAAGTAGCTCGTTATCGCTTGCGTAAAAAACTAGAGCTAAGTCGTAATGATAGCCTCGTAGATTTTATTAGAAATATTTAAATCAAAAAAACAGGGTGTAACACACCCTGTTTTTCCATCAGTCAGATATTAGCTATATTTTGTATACGCTTTATTGTGCTTTGATTTTAGAAGCTTTGCTTACCAAATCAATAAACTCTGCACGATAACCATTCAAGTCACTTCCCTTGGCTGATTTTGCCAGTTTTATTGCTGACTCAAAAGTAGCATTACCTTTATATTGAGAGTTTCTGAGCAACATTGCAAAGGAGGCTACCGCAGCAGAGAAGCGATAGTTTTCAGAGGTTTTGTCAACAGATTGGTTATTAGACTGGATAAAATGAGTCATTTCAATCCCAGTATTTCCTGCAGGCTTTTTGTATCTCAACCAAACCGCCATCATTTGCTCACTATTGAAGCTAGAGGCTTTAAAATCAGCTGGAATCTTGGAACGATCTACCTGTACTGTTTTAGGTGATGAATACAATGCCACCTCATATAAAGCAGTTACTGTGTGTCCTGCCCCAATTTCTCCTGCATCTTTAGTATCATCTCTAAAATCCTGATTAGCCAACAGACGGTTTTCATATCCAATTAATCTATAAGATTTTACCAAAGCTGGGTTAAACTCTACCTGAATTTTCACATCCTTGGCAATGGTGAACAAAGTACCTTTTAAATCTTTACCAAAAACCTTATTGGCTTCGTTTAGATTATCAATGTAATAGTAGTTACCGTTGCCTTTGTCAGCGATAACCTCCATTTTAGAATCACGATAATTGCCCATGCCTAGCCCCAGAGCAGTGATAAAAATGCCTTCTTTTCGCTTTTCCTCAATCAACTTTTGCATAGCCTCATCAGAAGACTCTCCCACATTAAAGTCACCATCTGTAGCCAGGATAATACGATTATTGCCCTCTTTGATCAGGTTCTCTTTGGCAACTTTATAAGCAAGGCGAATGCCTTCTCCACCAGCAGTAGAACCACCTGCACTTAAGCGATCCAGCGCTTCCATTATTTGTCTTTTATTGCCACCCGAAGTAGAAGGTAGTACCAGTCCAGCATTTCCAGCATATACCACAATAGCAACTCTGTCCTCTTCTCTTAGGTTTTGTACCAATATTTTAAACGCTTTTCTCATTAAAGGGAGCTTGTCTGGAGCTTCCATAGAACCAGAAACATCTATCAAAAATACTAGATTACTTGGCACTAGTTTACGGTTGTCCAACTGCTTGCCTTGTAAGCCAATATGTACTAAATGATGTTCGGGATTCCAGGGACATTTGGCGACCTCTGCATTGACTGCAAATGGATGTTTTTTGCTGGGCTGAGGATATTTGTATTGAAAATAATTGACAAACTCCTCAATGCGCACCCCACTGGCATAAGGAAGTCTTCCTTGATTAATTGCCTTGCGAGCCAAGGTATAGCTTGCATTGTCAACATCGATCGAAAAAGTGGAGAGTGGTTCTGATTTGACGGTGAGAAACTGGTTTTCTACTACTTCTGGAACCGTTTCTGGGGCAACCATAGTAGTATCAGTGTTAGGTGCAGGGTTTTCTTCTGGAGAAGGAGTATCAGTGTTGTTGTCTACGGCATCCATCGTTTTCTTATCAGCTTCTGATTTTGTAGCTGAAGTATTCATATCCTTAGAATGGTTGCCTTTGGTTGTCTTAATACGAGGTCTGGAAGCGGTGCTACTACCAGATTCCTTAGAGCCATTTCCGGTTTCGCAAGCATTGAGTAGTAGAAGAAAACAAAGGGCAATAGCAATCCTGGTTCCGAATTGTCGGAAAGTTAAATATTGAGTGTTCATAGTGTTATTAAGTTTTGTTAGTGTTTGTTGATACTAGTTGTTGGGAATTCAGTGTTTGAGTTGGTGTAGTAATTAAATTTGGTGAAAAAGTAGTTGAATTAATAAGAAGCAGTGGTGCAATCACCACTATTTATAAAATTACACCTTCAGCCTTACTTTGGGGTTTAGTACCATCAGCATAAAAGCCCAGAGTAAGACCCTAAGGTGTAATTAGCATTGTTTTTTCATAGTGTTTCAATTTTTTTTAAGTGTTTCTAAACTTGCCATTTTATACCTAAGAACAGAGGAGGTAACCCTACAAAATAATTTTTTTTATAATGGGTTACTTCCTGAGCCATTTTTTATAAAAGGTGCATAGTTTTCTCAAATGAGAAACTAAGTGTTTGAGTTGGGGGTATATATAGTTAAAAATCAAAGGTGAATTTGAAATTTTAATATCAGGCATTTGCCGCGAAACTAAATTCACAAGGTGTAGCAATAATTCACGTAATGGGCCATATAAAATTGTCAGGAATGTGTACATTTGTTGTTATACCGCATTTACAAAACTACCCGATCTTACACTAAACAAGAGCACTCAATGAGTCTGAAAAAAGAGTACTCCGAAGA
>DMXI01000524.1 GCA_003483885.1 Microscillaceae bacterium | reverse complement strand
ATTTGAGGATCTCAAAACAGAACTTCAAACAATATACACCAAGAAGGGAAAGGCAGCAATCTTTAGATCAAAGTGTAGATGGGTGGAAAAAGGTGAGCGCCCCACCAAATACTTTTTTAACTTAGAGAGAAGAAACTACAATAAAAAGACTATATCTCAACTACGGATGGAGGATGAAACGATTATTAAAAGCGAGACCCAGGTTTTAGACGCTATTGAAAACTACTTTAATGATTTATACACATCAGCATCTAGCGCAACACAGGAGGAATACGATAGCTTTATTCAGGAATTGCGCCTGCCTAAGCTTTCTGATGAAGAGCGAGATGAACTCGAAGGCCTTTTAACGTACGACGAATGTAAACAGGTTTTAGAAACTTTCCAAAATGACAAGTCTCCAGGTGAGGATGGTTTTACGGTAGAATTTTATAAGTTTTTTTTCGAACTGCTAGGACATAATCTCGTCGAAAGCTTCAATGAAGCTTATGAAACAAATGAGCTTTCCATCTCCCAAAGAAGAGGCATCATTACTCTTATACCAAAGGAGGACGGCTCCCTGTTAGATTTATCGAACTGGCGACCAATAACTTTACTTAATGTTGACTGCAAGATAGCAACTAAGGCCATAGCTAGGAGAATAGAAGCTTCGCTGCCAAAGCTAGTAAACTCGGACCAAACCGGGTTTATAAAAGGGCGCTATATTGGGGAAAATATCCGCCTCATAATCGACATTATGGAATATACTAAGAGGCATAACATCCCAGGCATTCTAGTGTCTCTAGACTTCAGAAAAGCCTTTGACTCACTTGAATGGCCCTTTATAATGAGAACACTGGATGTCTTCAATTTCGGTACGAGTATTCAAAAATGGGTTAGCACCTTTTACACCAACATAGAGAGTGCAGCATTAAACAATGGTTTTTTGACAAACTGGTTTCGGCCGTCTAGAGGAGTCCGTCAGGGGTGCCCACTATCCCCGTATTTGTTTATTCTTTCAGCAGAAATAATGGCCAATAAAATCCGACAAGACCTACACGTCAAAGGAATTGAAATATTAGGAAAAGAACTGAAATTGAGCCAGTATGCAGATGATACAAATCTTTTGTGTGCTGACCTGGCCTCTGTCGAAAAGGCCTTAGAAATAATCGATAACTTTGGTACGCTAGCGGGCCTTAAATTAAACCGGAAGAAAACAAAAGCGCTCTGGTTGGGAAAATTGAAAAATAATAAGGGCAATCCATTACAACTGAAATGGTTACATAACCCGGTTAAAATCTTAGGAATCCATGTTTCGTACGACGAAAAGGGAAATAACCAACATAATTTCAACCACAAGTTACAAAAATTGCAAACAAATCTGGACCTATGGAGGGCACGTGACCTTACACTATTTGGGAGAGTACTAATCATAAAATCTCTGGCACTATCACAACTCGTTTACTCAGCATCAAATCTCAATGTACCTCAAGAAACAATACCAATAATCAAAACAAAACTGTTTAGATTTCTATGGAAAAACAAAAAAGACAAAATAAAAAGAGAAGGGCTCTATCAAGATCGAGATAAAGGGGGTATACGTATGATCGATGTAGAAACTATGATAAAGGCACTGAGGTTAGCTTGGATTCCGAGACTTTTCGCACCGGGAAGAAAAAACTGGAAAACTGTTCCAGACCATTATTTAGGAAAATACGGCGGTCTGAGCTTTCTTTTAAGATGTAACTACGACA
This sequence comes from Microscillaceae bacterium, assembly GCA_003483885.1. GTDB lineage: Bacteria > Bacteroidota > Bacteroidia > Cytophagales > Microscillaceae > Microscilla. The sequence goes on along the minus strand of DMXI01000524.1, from coordinate 1,191 downwards.
CAAAATATATCGACGGTTTGCCATCATTTTATAAAGACATTTTAAAATTTTTTAATGAATTGAAAACCTTGTATAACTATGACAGAGGACAGGATATGATCGTATTCAATAACAAAGAAATCCTCGTTGGAGGGAAGCCCATTTTCATCAGTGAATGGCTTAACAACAACATTCTTTTTATACAAGACCTGTTGAACAACAATGGCCAGTTTATGTCTTATCAAGAATTTAAAAACAAATTCGCTTGCAAAACAAACTTTCTCCAATTTTATCAAGTTGTAAGTGCGATACCGAAGCATCTAGCCACAAAAGCGAAAAACACATTACCACCAGAAAGCGAACCATACATCAAGAACAACCCCCTTTTCCAACTAGACGACTTGACAGAAATTAACTTAGTCAAAGCCAAAACTAGGGACTTCTATTGTTTAATTAACAAAAAAATTCACACGAGGTGTCAAACTGGCCCAACGAAATGGAATCAAACCATGCAGTTGGATGGGGAGACATGGGAAAAAATATTTTCCTCGCTGAAAAACATTTGTAAGGAAACAAAATTAAAAGAATTTCAATTCAAACTTATTCATAGAATTGTTGTAACAAAAAAGGAACTTTTTAGATACGGAATCAAAACGGATGATGAATGCCTCTATTGCGCTGAACATGATTCAATCGATCACACATTTAATGATTGCGAATTTGTTAAGAGCTTTGTTAAAAACGTCATCGACTGGTTTAATGTTGTCAATAATTCGAATTTTAGTCCAACAATAGAAGAAAAACTATTTGGCATCATGCCCGGCCCATGCGATAAAACATTATTAAAGAAATTTAATTATACGATCTTGTTTATGAGATTCTACATCTACACTTGTAAGATGCAAAACAAAGCTATTCACCTCCCCACTTTCGTTGATAAAGTGTTAACCAAATACAGAATAGAACATCTTTCTTAATAATTAAATAGGAAAAAACACCCCTCCTCCAAAGCATTATAAGTGACATGCACTTGTATACACACCTATTTCACTTAAATATTTTAATTGGCACTAGTAACAATGTAAATACTGTACTTGTAAACACACTTAGGTTATATTGTATTATGTGATATGATATGATATGAAGTGTATGATGTGATATGATATGGTGTGATATGATATGATATGATATGGTATGATGTGATATGATGTG
>DMXI01000526.1 GCA_003483885.1 Microscillaceae bacterium | reverse complement strand
ACGCCTTCAGGAAAAATGGGCCTTACAAAGCGTATGGCAAGTAATCGCAGTGTTGGTTACTTTCTCGTTGGCAGGCTCTAGTGTTGTCATTTTACGCAAACAATTGTTTTGGCTACTGGGCTTTGATCAGGACACAGTCTGGTGGGTAAAAACGGTGACTTATATCTTGTTGATTTTTCCTATGTATCAGATTTTGCTCCTGGCTTATGGCTTTTTGTTGGGGCAGTTCTCATTTTTTTGGGAAAAAGAAAAAAAACTGGTTCGTTGGTTTGGACGAAAGTTAGGGTTAAGAAAATCCTAAATTACCTTATCATTTATAATTTTAGGCCCGAATGAATCTGAGTTTGTCTCTATCATTCGGGCCTTTTTTTACACCTATTTTCCTAATTCATCTGCTTTCGGTTAATACTTCACAATCTTACGAGCCATTCGTTGCTCGCCTACCTGTAATATCAAAGTATATACTCCTGGCTTTAAATCATTGATGGCTATTTCTAAGGCTTTACTCTTACTACTTGCCATTGTTTGTTGTTTTACCACCTTTCCTTGATTATTAATCAATTGTACCTGGATGGTTTTGGCCACTACTTGGTTTAGCTTCACAAACAAGCGCTCACTGGTCGGATTAGGAAAAGTTTGTACACTGCCCATAGACAACTGCTCTGGTAGAGCCGTAGGTGTGAGTACTTCGCCCTCAATCATAAACGTGTAGTTTCCTTCATCAGCATCGTTGTTGGCAATCACTACCTGGGCTTGCTTCACCCCAGCCGAGGTAGGGGTAAATGTAATTTGAAAAGCGGTTTGACTACCTTTATTCAGTTCCGAAGCAGGTTGGGTGGTCAATGAGAAATCAGCTGCATCGGCTCCCGTAATTTGAATCACTGGATTCCCAGTCAGCTTTAATATTCCATCTCCGGTGTTTTCGATAAAAAAGGTACGCACGACCGAAGTGCCCGAAGCTTCTACGGCGCCAAAGTGCGTATGATTATCGACCTGAGCAGCATTACTGCCACTGGCAATGCTTTTGCCATTCCCTGTCAGGTTGATTTCTGGATTATTGATTACGGTACCCGATAAAGTCAATCCATAAGTATTTTGGTCGGGATCATTGGTAGTAAAAGATAAAGTGCCTGTTACATTCCCTTCCTCACTGGCATCTAATTGTACCTGAAAGGATGCCGTGCTTCCTGAACTTACTACCGAAGGGAAAATACCCACCAGGCTAAATCCATTAGGCAAGCTTAGGTTATTCAATGTGAGGTCTTGTGCTCCAAGGTTTTGAATATTAAATGCCTAAGAAACTGCAACTCCTAAAGAAGTTTGACCAAAGTCAATGGTACTTCCGGCGCTGATTTCACTCCCATCGGCTTTGGTGAGTACCAGTTTAGGGGTGGGAGACTTTACCAAGAAACTTTGCTCTACTTCGGTCGTTAAGTAATTGTCATTGCCCGCTTGGGTGGCTTTGACCGTTACCTTGCCCACTCCATTCATCGTAAGCAAGTTGCCACTAAGGGTTGCAGGGCCATTTACTATGCTAAAGGTGATGCTTAGCCCCGTGGAAACCGTCGCCCGAAGCTCAAAAGGAGCCTCGCCCAATACTTTGTCCTGAATAGGAATAAAAGTCAAGGTTTGACTGGCCTTGTTTACCACAAAGGTTTGACGTACCGCTGAAGCCGCCAGGTAATTCGCATTTCCCGCCTGGGTAGCCTCTACCACTACTGTTCCCGTACCCGTAATGGTCAAGGTTTGTCCGTTGAGTGTAACTGGGCCACTGATCACTTGAAAATCTACGGCTAAACCACTACTGGCACTTGCTGCCAAATCAAAATCAGCCTCACCGTACGTTTTATCAGCAATCGCGGTAAAATCAATGGTTTGCACGCCTTTGGTCACCGAAAAAGTGCGACGCACCGCATTGGCTGCTAAGTAACGATTATTGCCTGATTGGGTAGCTTCTATAGTAATAGCCCCCAAGCCCGTAAAGGTCAAGGTCTGGCCGTTGAGCGTGGCCGGGCCACTAATTAGTTGATACTCTACGACCAAACCACTGCTGGCAGTAGCTGCTAAATCAAAGGCTTTTTCGTCAAAAGTTTTATCCGCAATCACTGGAAAGTCAATGGTTTGAGCCACTTGAATCACCGAGAAAGTCCGACGTACTACACTGGCTGCCAAGTAGTTGTCATTACCCGCTTGGGTGGCCTCTATCGTAATAGGGTCTGCCCCAGTAATGGTGAGTTTTTTACCTTCAATGGTCGCACTTCCACTAATGACCTGAAAATTTGCCTCTAGGTTACTACTGGCCGTAGCTGTCAAATCAAACATAGTCCCATATTCCTGGTCGGCAATGGTGGGAAAGGTAATGGTTTGAGGTGCCTTATTTACTTGAAAAGTTTGCCTTACAGCCGAGGCTGCAAAATAATCCTCATTTCCTGCCTGAGTGGTTTCTATCGTTACAGCTCCAGTTCCAGTAATGGTCAGTTTTTTACCATCAATCGTTGCGGGTCCGCTAATGACGCTGAAAGTAACTGCTAAATTACTGGTAGTGGTGGCGCTCAAATCAAATGGCGTTGGGCTGTAGGTTCTATCAAAAATATTGGGGAAAGTGATCAATTGTTGGAGTTTAGGTAGGCGTTTAAACACTTTATCTTGTGCCACCGCATAACCTGTATTAGCACCAGTGAAATCATAATGCCCCAAACTCGAATTGCTTACTTTTTCCCGTTCATAAGTTGCCCAATCATCTACTGATTTATATACATAAAACCCTCCATCAGCAATGTAACGCTCATTTAAGATTCGACCGCCAA
>DMXI01000531.1 GCA_003483885.1 Microscillaceae bacterium | reverse complement strand
GTTTTGGGTGGACTTACAACTGACCAGCCCAATTAAGAGTGCAAAAAATCCAAGTGTAGAGAGTTTTTTCATAGGTGTTTAGCTTATGTTACTCAAGCACCAGGAAGCTTCATTATGTTTATCATTAAAAACGAAAACTTGCCGATGCTCATCATTCTAAACATTGGTGCCTGGGTCTGTACTCGTGTTTCAAAAGTTGACCCGCCTGTATGATTTACACCAACGTACTTTTTAATTAGTTTGGTTTTATTAGTAAAGGTAAACACCCTGATCAAAAAATACACCATTTGAGTCAGGGCATTTACCTTTTATATTCTAAACTACCAGATGTTTTGGCTCAATTTGGCAATGAAAACACCGCCAAACCTGCCTGGTAGTATTATGTTATTGCTCTATCAATACACACTTATTATTCTTAAAGTCATCTTCTACCACCTTAAACTTCACGTCCTTCTTCACAGTTCCATCGGTATATTGTACCGTTACTTTGGCATTACGCGAAGGCATTTTCTGTACCTTCACTGGGGCTTGCTTTTCTACAATTTCTTCGCCTCCCATATCAATGCCAGCACCACTACCATCACCAAAGGCCGAGCCTGCGTCCGCTTTGCTTTCATTCAAGCGACGCTTCTTACGACGCTCTTTACGTCCTTGCTGAATTTGTACGTCCTCTTCTTCGTCTTCAAATACGGCCAAATTAGCCGCCAGCAATGCGGCACCTACTTCGTTGTTGATTTTACCATTTAACTGGGCAAACAACTCGTAAGCCTCAAATTTATAGACTACAATCGGGTCTTTTTGCTCATATACCGCATTTTGCACCGATTGCTTCATATCATCCATATCGCGCAAGTGCTCTTTCCATTGTTGGTCAATAGACAACAACGTATTGAGTTTTTCTACTTCTTTGATGATTTGGCGTCCCTCAGTATCATATGCTTTCTTCAGATTAAAGCGAATGTTCATAGCCGTTTGGTTGCCATCCATGGTAAACGGAATCGCATCTTCCAATTCGTGGGCATTCGCTTTATATTGCTCATGACGAGCATCCAAAGCGGGCTTAATCAATTCAATGATTTGCTTGTTTTTGTTTTGGTAAGAAGTATAAGTTTCGTCAAACAAATGTTCAGTCAAAACATTGGCAGCCAACGTATTAAACTCGTCTTGAGAGATTTGAGTATCAAAGCTCAACTTCGCAATCACATCCATCTTGAACCCATCATAGTTTTCGGGCACACCGTGGTGTTGATTAACCACTATTTCAGCCAAGCTATAAATCGTATTCAAAGTATCTACCTCCAAACGATCTCCATACAAGGCATTGCGACGACGCTTGTAAATGATTTTACGTTGCTCATTCATTACATCATCATACTCGAGCAAGCGCTTACGTTGGGCAAAGTTGTTTTCTTCTACTTTTTTCTGAGCACGTTCAATAGACTTGGTCACCATAGAGTGCTGAATAACTTCTCCCTCTTTCAAGCCCATACGGTCCATAATCTTAGCAATTCGATCCGAACCAAACAAACGCATCAGGTTATCTTCTAAACTCACAAAGAACTGAGAGCTACCAGGGTCTCCCTGACGACCAGAACGTCCTCGTAACTGGCGGTCTACCCGACGTGATTCGTGACGCTCGGTACCAATAATGGCCAAACCACCTGAAGCTTTAGACTCAGGGGTTAGTTTAATATCTGTTCCCCTACCTGCCATGTTGGTAGCAATGGTTACTGTACCGGGCTTTCCTGCTTCGGCTACTACGTCGGCTTCCTTTTGGTGAAGTTTCGCATTCAAAACCTGGTGGTTGAGCTTGCGCAAAGTAAGCATTCGGCTCAATAGCTCCGATACCTCTACCGAGGTAGTACCTACCAATACGGGGCGCCCTTGCTCAGTCAGCCTTACTACTTCGTCAATTACTGCTTTGAATTTTTCACGAGAGGTTTTGAAAACCAAATCGTTACGGTCATCACGAGCAATAGGCTTGTTGGTAGGAATTACCACCACATCCAACTTATAAATATCCCAGAATTCACCCGCTTCGGTTTCGGCAGTACCCGTCATACCCGCCAACTTGTGGTACATACGGAAGTAGTTTTGTAGAGTAACCGTAGCGTAGGTTTGGGTGGCGTCTTCAATCTTTACATTTTCTTTGGCTTCCAGGGCCTGGTGCAAACCATCTGAATAACGACGGCCTTCCATCACCCTACCAGTTTGCTCATCTACAATTTTTACCTGATTGTCTACAATGATGTAGTCGGTATCTTTCTCAAATAAAGTGTAGGCTTTCAGCAATTGCTGTATACTGTGGATACGCTCCGTCTTTACACTAAATTCAGAGATGAGTTCTTTTTCTTGCTTTACTTTTTCTTCGTCCGACAGCTCTTCATCGTCTTTGATGCGCCCAATCTCCACTGCAATATCTGGTAAGATAAAGAAGTTTTGATCTTCACTGTTTCCCGTGATATATTCTACCCCGCGGTCGGTCAGCTCTACCTGATTGTTTTTTTCATCAATGGTAAAGTATAACGGTGCATCTGCCTCGGGCATGTTTTTGGAGTTGTCTTGCAGATAATAGTTTTCTGCCTTACGCATAATCCCCTGGTTACCCGTTTCGCTCAACAACTTGGTCAAAGGTCTACTCTTGGGCAAACCACGGTACGCTCGGAACATAGCCACTCCAGCTTCTTTAGTATCGCTGCTTTCGTCGCTTTTGAGTTTCTTTTTGGCCTCATTCATAAAGCCCTGCACTACTTTTTTCTGGGCTTCTACCAAGCGGTGAATCTTGGGCTTAAGGTCAGTATATTCGTGCTGGTCGCCTTTTTCGATAGGACCAGAAATAATCAAAGGTGTACGAGCATCATCAATCAAGATAGAGTCAATCTCATCAATCATCGCATAATGGTGGCGACGTTGTACGATTTCTTCTGGATTGTGTGCCATATTGTCACGCAGATAATCGAAACCAAACTCATTATTGGTACCATATGTCACGTCTGCGTTATAAGCTTCTTGTCTTTGAGGCGAATGAGGTTCGTATTTGTCAATGCAATCTACCGTCATTCCATGGAACTCAAACAAAGGAGCCATCCACTCTGAGTCACGCTTGGCGAGGTAGTCGTTCACCGTTACTACGTGTACTCCACGACGAGCCAAAGCGTTGAGGAAAGCAGGCAAGGTTGCTACCAAGGTTTTACCCTCTCCTGTGGCCATCTCGGCAATTTTTCCCTGGTGTAGTACTACCCCTCCTACCAACTGTACATCGTAGTGTACCATGTCCCAAATGATTTCGGTACCTGCTGCCATCCACTTGTTATGCCAAATGGCTTGCTCCCCTTCAATCTCTACGTGAGACCTGGTGGCCGCAAACTGCTTATCTTTAAACGAAGCAGTTACTACTAGTTTATGGTTTTCTTTCAGGCGGCGAGCTGTTTCTTTTACAATCCCAAAAGCCACTGGCAATACCTCTTCCAGCACTTTTTCCAACTCTTTATTGCGCTCTTCTTCCAGCTCATCTACTTCCTTAAAGAGGTCATTTTTATCTTGTACCGTAAGGGTGGTGTCTTCTTCTGCCTTTTGACGAAGCTCAGCCAGATTATCATCTATTACTTTGAGTCTTCCGTCGATGGTCTCTTTCACCTCCTCAGTTTTGCCTCTTAGTTCGTCATCCGACAAACCAGTCAACTGTTGCCAGGCATTGTTGATAGACTCTACGTATGGAAGTAATTTTTTTAAGTCTCGATCCGATTTCTTACCAAAAATTTTGGTAACCGTTTTTCCTACAAAATCTAACATAGTGCTTGTTTATGCGCTTTAGGGTTATATAAACAGCAGTTTATATATAATATTTTTGAATACAAACAGTGGGTTTGGGGTGGACTTACTCAGAACTCACTCCTCCTTTCCTACATATTTTTTGAATAAAACGCCTGTTTTTGAACAGAAATTTAATTCAAAAAACTTCTAACTCACAAAGATAATACTTTTTTGAAAAGGTAAGACGAATTGACAGATTACTCCTTAAAATCATGTTTTTTTCTGGCCTTAAAAAGGCAGATAAACTCAAATAATAGGCAATTTGATAGAATGGAAGGTGCTATAATAGGTGAATAGAGCTTAACGTTTTGAATACAAGGTGGGGGAATCATGCACAACCAGAGGCGATTCCCTTGATAATTATCGCTTGGTGCTATCAGACGCTAATGGTCAATTCCTCATTGATGGTGCGTTACCGCCAACTATTGCCCAATGCTGTTTCCTTAACGATCATTGATCGGGCCAGAGGCCCTCAAATAATCCTCACTCGCCTCAAGGCAAGCGAGTAATTATGACTATTTTTTCTTAAGGAAATAACATTGAACTATTACCCGCAGGGCAAGCGTAGCCCATTTATTACCAAAACAGGCTACGCTCAAACACCCACAAAGGCCAAATTGCACTTCCCCTCGCGCAAAGCAACGCAAAACACTATACATCATTGAACATAGGGGAAGTGCAAAAACATATAGTGCGTTTAGTAGTAGTCTATGAGGAAAGGGATGGTTGTAAACACACTATAGCTATATCATCTTGGGGAGTTGCTTCGTGGGTTTTCAGCCATTGACTTAACAACTGATCCAAGGCATAAGGCTTGTCAGACAGCAAGGGAGTAGTCAATAACTCTTTGGCTGCGGCAAGGGCATCGTTGACAGGAGAAGCAAAATCTACCGCTAGTACTCCATCGGTGGCCAACGCCAAGCGCTTTACTTGTGAAAAGGTATTAATTTGGGCTTGAGCACTCCACCACTCTTCTACCGTTTGGTGCAAATAATACCCTAAATAATCGGGTTGATTATCTTGGTTAAAAACCTGTAGCTCATCATTTACTACCAATACCCCATCTCCAATTGTCACTACCCAACTTTGCTCGTTGACCTGATCGGTTACCGCCAGCATCAAAGTAGTGAACGTTTCTTCTTTACTTAAAAAAAGCGCGCTCCTGGCCTGTTTAAATTCGTGGAAAAGCTGTTTTGATAATAATTCGCCTAATTGATCGACTAAAATATCGGGCGTAAACTCGGGTGAATAGCTTATTTGGGTACAAACTTTACGCAATAGTTTGGCCACCAGCGTAGCAGCGAAAAAAGAAGTGTCACCCATACTGCTACCGTCCATCACTGCAGTAACTACATAGCGCTGGCCTAGCTGATGGGTAAACAAAAAATCTTCGCAAAAAAGTGGGTGGGTGTAACCTCGTTTGAGGGTCGTGAAAATTTGGTATGACATTCATACATAAACCCTTTCGGAGGGTTTAAGGTTCTATAATAAGTTGGGCTTTGATGGTTGAATTTTACCTGTCAACTCTGGAAACCTGCAGTTTGTGAGTCTTACCGAAGGGAGACCCACAAAAGCCAGTCGAGCGCGGAAAGTTATTTTATCACCAGATAAGTCAAGTTCCCAAAAATGGTTCCATCACCTTTGGTCTCCTTTCAGTAAGGCCAAAGACCAGAAATTATGAAAGATTTAAAGTTCGATAATAAACTCAAAAAAAGTAGATGATCATTCTACATTTCTAAAGATCAAAAATCCTGATCTTGTGAGAGTTCAGGATTTTTGTATACGGTCTATTGCGGCTTTACCGCTTTCTCAAGCGCAGCAAAAATATCTTGATTATCAGTAATTTCCAGCAAGTCTTTGCCGGCTTTGATGTCGGTCACCTTTATGCTAATCAATCCTTTATGGGCGGTAGACACTTTGGCTCCAGTAGACAAGGTTTTCCAGTTTTCCCAGGAAAACTTTACCCCTCCCAGAGGAATGATGGACACCCAAAGTTTCCAATGGGTAGGTAGGTTGTTTTTGTCTAACAACCATAGGTAGGCATCGCCAGGAGTGGCCCCGCCCGAATTGTAAGAAACCAACAACCCTTGCTGTCCGTCGCCCATGTCTACCAAACTACGAGTAGTACCAGGATCAAATGCCTTGGCGATGGGATTAAGCCAAAAAGAATCATTAACCCAAATTTTCCAGGCTTTGATGACTAGTTTTTGTCCTTCTTCGCCGGTAATTGTTTGGCCATTTTTCTTTACAATACCCTTCCTTTGATTAATGTTTACCCAAGCTTCATACTCTTTCCATTTTACCCAGGCATAGTGGCGTTTTTTGTCCCATAAGGTAGTACGACTACTCCCCAGGCCCGAGAAAGTAAACCTTATAGCCCCAGTATTTTTCCAGGCTTCCAGGTTGGTAGCTTGCTGCATTTTGGTCGCAAGCGCATCGGCTGCTTTGCTATTGGTACCTGTCGGGCGAGATTCATTGGCAATAAAAAAGGCCACCACTCCAATGACCAATACAATGAGAATAAAGAAGAAAATTCGCTTTAACCATTTCATAGATGAAGCTTTTATTGTTCAATTGTATATTGCTTGATGGTTTTTAAATCACTTAAACAACACCATTGATCCATCCAGCAATTGATTGGGTTAGTTGTATTATTTGGCGCCACTGTATCTGTCACGCAAAAACTCTATGCCGTGAATAAGCCCTGATAATGCTCCTATGTAAAAAGGCCACACAATGCCCCATTTCAGCGGTATGATCTCGAGAAATAGACACATCGCAAAAAACAAAGTGCCCCAAACCGAAGCCATACAATATACACAGCCCAAAATAGGCGCAAATACTTTGTAAGGGAGTTTGGCTTCCAGGTAGGTTTTTACGGAGTACAAGAGTCGCTTGGGTTGGGCTGCTGCTTCATAAATGCCCACGATACACAAGGCATTGATAAACAGCAGGATTAATAAATTCAATAACATAATGTTGAGGTCTTTTGAGCTACAAAGTTACGAAAACCCATCGATAAATCAGGCTGCATCAAAAGTAATGATAAATTCGTTGAGGTTCCGATCTGATTCCAGTCCCATTTTTTGTCGCAAACGATAACGCTTCACTTTGAGGCTTTCTTGGGCAATTCCTAACAGGTCGGCAATTTCGCGCGTGCTCAAGTTAAGCTTGAGCAAGGCACACAAATGCAAATCGTTGGGGGTAAGTCCTGGAAACTGACCTTTGAGATTGGCGTAAAAATCAGGGTGTAATTGTTCAAATATTTTTTGAAAACCTTCCCAGTCTTTATCCAGGTTAATTCCGTAGTCAATCAGGTTGGCTAGTTGAGAAAATTTCTTGGTGGCCTTTTTATAATCTTTTTCTTTGCGCACATCGCTTACCATGCCTTTTAGCTCGTTCAAGATTTGGTTTTTCTGCAACATATGCAAAGTTTGCGAAGCCAGTTGCTGGTTTTTAAGGTTTAGTTCACTCCGCACCTTGTCTTTTTCGGCATCTACCCGGGCGTTGGTTTCAGCCACAATACGCTCATTGGCTTCTGACAATTGCTGGTTGAGTTTGGTAAGTACCCGATTGCTTTTTTGTTTGCTAAAGTAAAACAAGAGCAATATCACCACCAATATCAGCGCCATACTTAGCCCAACAAAGGTGGCACGTTGGGTCATTTTACGTTGTTTGGTTTCTTCGGCAAACACCTGTCTTTCCTTCTCCTGGGCTACCTGCAAAGAATCCTTTTCTTTGTTAAAATCAAATTCGGCTTCGAGATAAGCAATTTTAATGGTGCTCTTGGTATTGATCAAGCTATCCGAAAGTTGATGAAACTGCTTATGATAACTCAATGCTTTGGCTGTTTCACCTATGGCTTCGTAACAATTGCTCAGCCCTTCCAAGGCATCTTTGTAATTGAGTGGATATCCAATTTTTTTGCAAATATCAGCAGCTTTTTGGTAGTTGTCCAGGGCTTTATCGTGCTGTTGTTTCAACAAATACACCTTGCCCAAGGTATTGTAGCTTTGCGCCAAATGTTCTTGTTCTTTTACCTCTTGTCTTTCTTTTAAGCCCTTTTTGGCCCACACTTCGGCTTCGTCCAGTTTCTTGCTTTTGTAGCGAATAATGGCCATTCCATTATAAGCCCAGCCTAGCAAATCCTGCATTTGCAGCTTCTTCGCAAGCTTAATGCATTTTTCGTAGTTTTCTTCAGCTTGTTGGAGTTTATCGGTGTGCTCATAAATGAGGGCAATATTGTTGTAGGCAGTCGGCAACGAAAACTCATCCTTGTTTTTGAGGCTCAACTCAAGGTAGCGTTTATAATACAACAAGGCCTTGTCGTAGCTTTTTTGTTCGTAAAACAATACCCCAATGTTGTTGAGGGTAGTCCCTAATTGCTTGCTCTTGGTTTGTTCTAAAATTTTGAGCGCTTTAAGATAACTTTGCAACGACCCTTTATAATCGCCCATAGATTCATACAAAATGCCCATATCGTTGTAAGAACCCGTAATTCCGGTGCTGTCTTTTAGGCCAATTTGTATCTTCAGCGCATCGGAATGGTACTTAAGCGCTTCTTTAAAATCACTCAGTTTGTGATAGGCATACCCTAGCCTTCCATTGATGTAGGCCATTGCTTTGAGTTTTTTGGCTTCTTTGCTAATCTTTAGATACTGCTTGTAATACCCTATTACCTTTTCATAGTCATTGATATATTCATAATAAAATCCCCAATTGCGATAAATCATCATAATTAGTTTGGTCGCTTTCAGAGATTTATAAATACTCAAAGCCTTTTCATAATACTTATGTAGCTCGTCGGTTTTTTTCTGATGAATTGCCAAAGCGCCCATTCCAGCATACGCATTGGCTTCCCCTTTCTTATGTTTGTGTTTGAGAGATAAATCCAGAGATTTTCGAAAGTTTTTCTCAGCGTCGCTTAGCCTGCGCGAGTCAATGTCTGTCCACCCCATCAAACAATAAGTTCTAACTTGTCCTTTAAAATATTGATGCTGTTTGCCCAAGTTCAGTGCTTTGGACAGATACATTTCAACTTTTATAGAATCTTTGTAAGCGTATTGTTCTGAGAGTAAATTGTATATATCTATTTTCTGGATATTAGATAGTTTTTTGTTTTTGAGAAGATTAAGAAGGGAATCGGTTTTGTTTGAAGTTTGTGCCAAGGTTGGATACCCAATTACCAGCCCCACCCATAATATCCAAATATTCTTCATACACTTGCTATTAATTTTGGTCAAGAAGTCCGTTACTATGCCTTTGTGAAAACAAATAATGAATTTTACTAAATATGCAAAATTTTACCTACATATAGTACCAATTCTGATAATTTCATCAGAGTCAAAAGCCCAAAATTCCATATATTTTATCAATTGTCAAATTTTAGCCAAAATAAGTTGTGCTTTACAATCACCAAACCACCGGATTAATTCCCAAAAGCACGCTTAATATTACCCAACTAACTCAAAATTAACCACAAAGTTTTTCAATAGGTAAAATGAATATCTGCTTTCTTAAAAACAAATAACACAACCAACACTTCTGCCCAATAAAACAATTGAAGCCTCAGCCAATCCTCCCTACGCCAAACTTAATTGTTTCTCCATTGGTTGATGAATAGAAAGTATATCATGACAAATATAGCTTTAGCAAGAAATGGGGGTTTTTATACTCGCTTTTATTCCTTATATTGAATAAACTCTTCTCGAGTTTGGGATACCGTTCAAACAATATTTTTAATCGCTATTGAATGAAAAATCAACGAAGTATGCGTTGGGTTTGGGGAATATTCTTCTATTGGATGATTACTCCTTTGGCACAAGCCCAAAAACCGCTACAAAAAAATAAAGTGATTGATGCGATCCTGGAGAATACCCAAAGGTTTCAAATTGGCGCGTACCAATTTCCTAAGGTAGATACTGGGTATTTAAAGCTCAATATGGCTTTCGATAAATTTGAAGCCATCAATCCCGAAGTGTTGGCGCGTCTTCGTCGCCAGAAGATCTTCGCCATCGATTTGGTTTACTCGCAGTTTCCCAAAAACAAATCTTTCGAAAACCTCAATTATAATCGACTCAAGAACTTACAAAAATATTTACCTGAAAAAATCCAGTCTAAGGACATCGTATGGAGGTATTTTGGCCAAAACGACTGCAAAACTTATCAGGAAGCTTATCAGCTATTTCACGGCCTCGCAGTCTATTTTTATCCGCTCAAAGACACCCTCAACACTCCCCCACCCAAAAACCCAGAGCTTACCCAAAAAATCGACTCTACTGAAATCAAAAAGAAGCTCAAGTTAGAACGCCTCAAATCCAGCATCACTGCAATGCCTCCTTTGACTCCCGAAACCATTGATTTTACTCAACAACACACTTTTTATCAAATTGTACAAGAGCGATACATCCCTGAGGACTCCACAGTTTTTAAGGTTTTTGAGCGTAATCCTTGGGATAGCATGCTGGTAGTAATTGATTGGACAGGAAGCATGTACCACCACGGCGCCCAGTTACTGGTATGGATGGATTTGTTTCATCAGCAAAAAAGCCGACTGCGTAACTTTCTGTTTTTCAACGATGGAGATGGTAAACGCTTGGGAGAAAAAATCATTGGACAAACTGGGGGGTTGCACTATACCAGTGCCCAAAACCTGGATGAGGTAATTGCAACTATGCACAAGGCCGAAAAACGTGGCACGGGGGACGATGGCCCCGAAAACGATTTAGAAGCAGTGATCAAAGGCATCAAGCTTTTTCCCGATTGTAAAGAAATTATCCTGATTGCAGATGCCACTTCGCAGGTCCGCGATTATATTTTGCTACGACACTTGATCAAAATGAAGCGCCCGATTCGCATTGTTTTGTGCGGAAATCCTATATTGCCAGACTATATCTTGATGGCGTATTATACCAATGGATCGCTCCATACCATCAAAGAAGACATTACCAATATTAGAACTCGGTTGATTCAAGGAGAAGAGATTGAAATCAATGATACGCTCATTAAAATCAAGCGAAAGCGCTTTCAGTTTAAGCGTAAAAACCAAAAGCGTAGGCGCAAACGCAGACCCAGAAGAAAAGAGAAGAGTGAAAAGTGACGCGAAGCGGAGTTAAATTAAAAATGAAAAACGTANNTGAAAAATGGGCGCAAAGCGTAGAGGGGAGCAGGGAACAAGAGCGGCGCAAAACGATTTTAGGAACAGGGATCGTCCAATATCATATTCTCATATTTGCAAAACTTTGTCCTGAGCGCAGCCGAAGGAACTGAAAATAAAAAATTAACCATTAATCATTAGAAAAATAATTCATCCATTCATAATTCATAATTAAATATCAGCCGAAGGCGTAACAATAGAACAATGCAACCATAAAACAATGGAACAGGAAAAGAAACTATCAGATTTGTATCAGGACGTGATTCTTACCAATAATAAGGAACCTTATCACTTCCAGAAAGCCAAAGAAATGCCTCACAGTGTAGAAGCCTACAATCCCTTGTGTGGCGATCATTTTCACTTATACTTCGAGATGGAAGGTAATACCATTAAGCAGGCTTTTTTTCACGGCTACGGGTGTGCCATTTCCAAAGCTTCTACTTCTATATTGTTGCAAAAAATTGAGGGCAAAACCCTGGAAGAAATCAAGCCTATCATCTCCGAATTTCTCCAAATCGTGCACGGAGAAAAAGAAAACACTGATCACGCTGATTTTCTGGCTTTTGCTGCGGCTAAACATTTCCCCAGCCGAGAGCAATGCGCTACCCTAAGCTGGGATAGTTTAAAGGAGTTTGTAGAAAAAACCGCTAAATAGTAGCGTTAAGTCTTAGGTTGCCAGCGCATTTCCAAATATTTGTTGGTAAAGCCCATACGTTCGTACAAGCGTTTGGCGGGATTGTCGGGCTCTACATGCAAAGCCACTGAACCTTTTACCGAGGTTAAAGCCTTTTCTACAAGTTGTCCTCCCAGTCCAGCCCCACGATACTCTTGATGCACTGCAATATACACTAGTATATTTTCTGGAATGTAATCTTTCATTCCCGTTTCGTT
>DMXI01000629.1 GCA_003483885.1 Microscillaceae bacterium | reverse complement strand
GTTGTCGGTGTTTGAGTGAAACGACACCGACAACTTTTGTCCAAAAGGGCAAGCTTTTGAGTGACGCTGCGCTTAAACACCAAAAGAGGTAGAAAAAGAGAAAAGGCACAAGTGAGGACGACGTGCACCAGCAAAAGTCACTATTTCCTCGTTGTCGGTGTTTGAGTGAAACGACACCAACAACTTTTGCCCCATAGGGTGCCTCTTTTAGTGATGCTTATAGAGAAAGGCACACGCGAGGACGACGTGCGCCAGCAAATGTGACGCTACGCTCAAATACAAAAAAATCGGCCTTTTTGACTAAGCAAAAAGGCCGATTTTGATTGGAGGCCACAAGGCACCTCTATTTTGTAAAAAATACCTGGCCAAGCCAGCTTTTCCCTATTTATTAGCCGCAGCAGCGTTGGCCCTCGCCTTTTTTTGCTGCTCTTGTCTCCTTCTTCTTTCCAGCAAGGCCTTTTCCATTACCTGCGAAATATACTGTGATATTTTTTTGTTGCGGGTAACGTGGCTTTGCAAAGAACGTAGGCTGCGAGAAGCAAGGCGAGAGAACCGATGCGAATCTTGCCTACTTGGGGCAGATTGTTGCCAGGCTGCTTCCATATTTCGGCTGTCTATTTTAGTAGTAGGCAGCGCTTCGTAACGGAAACCATCCAATTGGCCTTGAACCTGGTTCGTGATCATCTCTTTAGTAAAGATATTTGCTTTTCCCTTGGCAATTTGGGGCTTTATCTTCAGTTTCCCATCGGCTTCCATGGTAAGCTCTCCAGTGAGTCCTTTGTCCAGATACACATTGGCTTGATCTTTCAGAATGGCATCTATTTCGGTATCTAACATCGACAAAGCCTTGTTCTGATTTTCTGCTTTACCTGAAGATATTAACTCCTCTAAAGTATTCGTAGCGTATTGGATTCCAAACACTGACTTTAAGGTTTTGAAACTTTTTTGGAGTGCATCTTCGGCGGCCTCATCCTCTTGATTGGCCTCCCGGTGAGCCACGGCTAATTTATACTTTTTCTTAGCCCAGGCAAGCAGGGTATCTATCGATTTTGCGTCATCATCGGATACCTCGTTGTCGTGCTCATTCACAATTTTTTGCATCCTATCCGCAATCACATCTGCCGCATATACCCGCATGTCTTTGAGTTGAGCAGTGCGTCTGGTATGAAATTGCTTATTGACATAGGCATCTTCATCGGTGGTTCTTTTGGCAATAAACTTTTCAAAAACCTCCTTAAGTTCCGCTTCTTCGGTGTCAGCCGTTTCAGGATTGTTTCCAGTGCGAAACCGGGTAAGTTTTTGTCTGGCTTCCTCAATCAAGGCATTGCCTTCATCGGTATTCAAATCGCCCATTTCTTTGAACCAAACATTCAGTTCTTTAGAAATGTTACTATCTGCATTTTTCAGGTTTGCCACCATCCGATCCAGCAACTTATGCTGCTTATCGTAGAGCTTCCAGTCATCCACTCCTCGGGAACGTAGTTTTCTGGCCCGGTAAATATCGGTTACATAAGAGAGCGAGTTGACTCCCGGGCGTTCAAATATCGTCGTAGTATGGGTAGTACCAATGGTCCCCCCGGCAATGATGTCTACGCCGCCTACATTGGCCACAGTGCCCTTTCCTCCTGCCTTTTTGTCGGACACCTCATAGCCTCGCACATATTTGATGTGCCATCCACCAGCTTTACGATGCAGTTTTACTTCTAGGTTGCCCGCGGCGGCACTTTGCACTGCGGCCAAAATCCCATTGTGTATTTCTTGCTTATTGGCATCAAATCCAGCAATTTGTTTTAGTTGGGAGAATTGCAATAGCTTCGCCACAAAGTTATCTCCTTTCACGCCCGTCAGCACGTTGAAGCTGAGCGTCATCTCTTCACTCTCGTCTCCATCCGGGGGTTGAGTATTGGCGTACTTTACGCCCAGGCGCACTGAAGGGATAGAGGCCCGCAGATTATTGATTGATTTATCGAAGTATTTCGCATCTATAGAGAAGGACCCTCCCACACTTGTTACCTCGGTAGTCAGGGTGTTTTGGTCAATGTTAAACACCTTGGCAAACTTATCAGGAGATATTTTAAACTGAGGGCATTTCAAATCTTGTTCAAAGCCATCCATAAAACCTTTTTCTATCGGATCGGGCGGATTGGCGTCGGTAAAGCTTTTATCATATACCCGCCTTAGGTTGGCATATTGCAAGCTTACAGCTTTTAAATAATTCGCCGAATCTTTAGTGTCTCGAGCTTTACGCATGTCATTACGAAGATTCTCTTCAAAGTTAGCATTGCCAGTCTCCACTCTATTTTCGGCCTGCACAAAGGTTTGATACTCCAATGAAAGACTTTCCAGACACTTTTTCATTTGCGTTCTTAGCGCTAATAATTTTTGCTCTTTATCGTCCGAAGCATCTTCTTTTTGCAGGCTATCTACTTGGGCTTCTATTTCCTCTAGTTTCTCTATAGCTTGCTGCCCCTTGTAGGGAACCCTTTGTACCCCCTCGGTAAGCACAAACCCAAAGCTATCGGGTTGTTGCCTACTATATAACTTGCCCAAGGTAGGATGTTGGGCAATGTCATCAATGAGGTTAATCACCTTTTGCTTATGTTTTCGGGTGTAAGAAGCTTCTATGCCAACACTGCCACCTACCCCAAAATCGTTGGCAAACTTGACCGCAGCACTGGCCTGAGCCGCCGCTGAGCCAATAAGATTACTTGAGCGTACATAGGTAATCTGTTTGCGATCTGGTACCGTAATTTGTTGATCAGTAGCGAGCATCCCCGTCATACGTAATCGGCTCTCTAGCTTCTCCCTCCCCACAATGGCTGCCTCCTGATGAACAATGGCTTTTTGCTGCGTTTTCATATTTTTGAATTCCTTAGAAGGAATCACATTGTTGCTCAAACTATAGCTCACAAAAGCCGCAGAAATTCCGGCTGATTCCCCTTCGACAAAATCATCACGATTGGCGTAGGTTTTCGCTCCTTCTTTTTTAAGCGCCGCCTCCACTGACGCCCGCATTTTGAGCTCTTCTTGTTCGGTGAGCGACACGCCAGCTCTTCCTCTTATTTTTACTTTACCAGCCAGGGCTTTGGTCACCGTGTATTTTTTGTTATCATCTACCGCTACTTTGAGCGAAAACGTCGCAATAAAAGTTCCCCGGGCACTGGCAATACCTGCCGACACACCCGCGCCTACTTCTACCTCTACCTCTACCTCATGTTTACTCCCTGGTTTGTCAAACTCCATAGCAAACTTTTGATTCATGGTCGACTTCAGGCGTTGCCGTTTTTTATCGTATTCGGCAGCGGTCATGTTTTGGGTTACATCCTGGATAATCTCCTTGTACATCCCAGGAGTTACCTCCGCCATATCGGTCATCACCTCGTGCAATACCTCAAAGTCCACATTCTTTTTGTTCTTTTTGGAGAGTGCTTGTTGCTGTTTCAAGGCCACCAGTTTCTCCCCCATCTTTATTCGGATGGGGGCATACTTTTGGCTTAAGTTTCTAGCCTCTGTATTTGCCGAGGCCATTTTAACCGCATAGTCGTTGAGGGTCCCCCGCACTCCTTCTTGCTTTCTTCGCACCAACGATTCATCGGCTACCGCCTCACTCAATGAGGTTACATAAGGTGCTTTACTTACC
The DNA here is from genome assembly GCA_003483885.1 of Microscillaceae bacterium. Lineage (GTDB taxonomy): Bacteria > Bacteroidota > Bacteroidia > Cytophagales > Microscillaceae > Microscilla. The sequence continues at coordinate 890 of DMXI01000629.1, read as the reverse complement.
TGGTAATTGGTTTTCCGAAACTGGCTTAAACGTTGATTTTCGGCATCAATTCTAGCATCCAGCCCATCATAAGTAGCAATGGTCGTTTCGATATTGGTTACTCCCAGTTGAGCCGCAGCCAAATCATTGTTGAGGCTCGTTTGGGTGGCCAATAGCTGTTTATAGGTATCGTTTTCGGCATCCTTCTTAGCATCATACTTCGCCAACTGGGGTTGAAGAGCCGCCAGTTTTTGTGTTACATCCTGTACCTCTATTTCCTGACGAAGTTTTTGTAGCTCAAACCCTTCTCTTTCTCCCTTTTGAATATACAAGGTTTTCAACCGATCTACATAAGCTGCTTCCTGCTGATATACCTGAAGCACTCCATTTTCCCGATCAATATGCCTTTGGATATCTTCCATTTGCGACAGGAGCAAGTTTTCCTCCGGAAAAAGGTGTTGCTTGTACGTAGCAAGGTCAGTATTTGCCCCAGGGAGATTGACTAACTTGTCCAACTTGTCAATCAGCTTGTCTCCTACAGTCCAAAAATCGTCTTCGAGTGATAATGTTAATTCTGACATAGTGGGTTAGCTGTTTTTGTTGTCGTTGTTTTGAAGTAAAGAATCCAGTTTTGCCGTAAGGGTGCTCAATTGAGATTTCAAATCGCTCAAGTCAGCCCTTAGCGCATCGTTGTCCTGCTCCAACGCGTCAAAATAGTTCAATACTTCACCCGATGCTTTATCGACATTGTTTACCTGTCGCTGGTCTTTGCCAAAGCCCATCAAGGCCGGACGCTCTACGTAAGTAACCCGATGCAGCACTCGCCAGCATTTGTTGGCGCGACCCGCTTGTACCTGTCTTAAAGCACGGGCCTCTTCGTCATTAGAGAGCAACCACTCGGGGTCTACCAC
>DMXI01000417.1 GCA_003483885.1 Microscillaceae bacterium | reverse complement strand
TAAAAATGAGAACCAGTATAAGGGAACTTGCAGGACTCGATAAAGCGACGCTTCGCGCCCACTTTTCATTTTTCACTGTTAACTTTTCACTTAAAAACCCTTCTGGTGCGCATTTATAGGTGCAATTGTATTGCGATTTTCAGGATCACGAATCCAACATTGAACCTACCAGACTTTGTGGCCGCGTTAAGAAACGCTCCTAAAAATAGGTCCTCATTAAAATGAGAACCAGTATAAATGTTCCGCGATGCGTCGAAAAACTATGGACCGTGGACTGTGGACTAAAAAAACTTTTCACTTAACTCTACTCATATCTCAAGGCGTCAACTGGATTGTTTTGGGTAGCTTTGAGGGTTTGGAAACTAATGGTGCATAATGCAATTATTGCAATCAACAATAAGGGCAAGGCAAACAGCCATACGTTTAAATCCATTCGATAGGCAAAGTTTTGCAGCCACTGCTGGATACCCCAATACAAAATAGGAAGTGCCACCAGACTAGCCAATGCAATAGGCTTAAGAAAATCACCCAACAACAAACGCATTAAGTTAGCTCCTGAAGCTCCCAATACTTTGCGAATGCCTAGTTCTTTGGTGCGCTGCACCAAGGTGAAAGAGGTTAAACCAAATAAGCCCATACAGGCTACGAAAATGGCCAATCCACTAAATAGGGTAAACATTTCACCAAAGCGTTGATCGGCCTTGTATTGGGCTTCGTAGGCCACATCCATAAAGCGGTACTCAAATATATTTTTAGGAAACATATCTAAATAAATGGCTTTGATCGCTCCTACATTTGCCTGAATTTGGTTGGTAGTTAATTTAATGGAATAGTAACTCGCAAACTCTTCAGGATCATAAAACATGACCATGGGATTGGTGGCCTGCTTAAGTGACGCTTGATGAAAGTCTTTGACTACCCCTACCACTGTATGAAAATGAGGGTCGTCAGAAGAACCATATTGTAGACGTTTTCCAATGATTTTCTCAGGAGCAACCCCTAATACCTTTGCTGATGTTTCGTTGATGATTACGTCACGACTAAGCCCAGCTTTGTTACGGCTTCTTCGGCTGTTCTTAGAAAAGTTATTGCCTGCCACTAGCTTTAATTGGTAAGTAGGCACGTATTTCTCGTCGGCCCATACCAATGATTGATAAGTTCCTTCTCCTGTTTGCCCTTTGACTTTGATGCCTGTCATGTTTGACTGAAAAGGCTCTCCTGGCACACTTGAGGATGAAGATAGGTTTTTTACAGAGGCTAACTGCTGCACTTTTTGCCTAAAGGTACGCTGCCGGGAGATTGTGGTAGAATCAGTTACTTGCGGAGCTTCTACAATAAGGGTTTGGTCGATATTCATTCCCAGATCTTGACTTCGCATAAAACGCAATTGCTGAAAAACGGCCAGGGTACTACCAATCAACACTATAGAAGCGGTAAACTGAAATAAAGTAAGCCCTCTACGCAGCAAAATACCTTTGGGAGAATGGCTCATTTTGCCTTTGAGCACGGTAGCGGGTTTAAATGAAGACAAAACAAACGCTGGATAAAGCCCCGAAATGAGCACTCCCACGACAAGTATGCCACCAAAAGTCGCCCAAAAGCCAGGGCTTTGCCATAGGTTAAACTCAATGGGATTACCCGTAAAATGTTCAAATAACGGTGTGACGTAGTCTACCAATAAAATAGTGACCAAACATGCCAATAGATTGATAAAAAATGCTTCACCTAAAAACTGGAAAATCAATTGTTTGCGATAAGCCCCTACTACTTTGCGAATGCCTACTTCTTTGGCTCGGTGAGTGGCTCGAGCAGTCGCCAAATTTACATAGTTGATCCAAGCAATAATTAATACGGCAACGGCAATAATCACCAATAGGTACAAGGCTTGTTTGTCAGCAGTGGCAACAGGCTCAAAGCTTAAGCCTGAATTTAGATGGATGTCTTGCAAGGGTTGTAGGTGTAGTCTTACTGTTGGGAAATCATCAGGCTCGAGATGTTTTTTTAAGAACTGAGGAAATTGGGCCTCGATAGCTTTTGGGTTTGTCTTGGGTTTCAGTGTAACATAGGTATAGAAATTTCCCCAAGTCCAGTTTCTCTTTTTCTTGATAAAGTGTTTCCGCAAGTTTTGATTTGATAAGATAAAGTCAAACTGTAAATGCGAATTGCCAGGAGGGCTTTCTACTACTCCTGTAACTTTAAAAATGCTGTTGTCATTGTAGCGAAGCGTTTTGCCTACAGGGTTTTCGTTGGCAAAGTACTTTTGCGCCATTTTTTTGGTAAGTACCATTGATCCTGGTTCGCTCAATACCTGCGACGCTTCCCCTTTTAACAGCTTGAATGAAAACATATTGAAAAACGAAGGGTTGGCAAAATACCCCTTGGTTTCGCGGAAACGCTTGTTTTGATGACTTATGACTACCTCGTTGGTGGGCATAATTGCTACGAAATCTTCTACTTCAGGAAAGTCTTGCGCCATCATTTCACCAGTACTTAGGTAAGACATTGCACTGGCGTCTACTAGTTTACCATTTTGGTAATCATCGGCATTGACTCGGTAAGTTCGCTCCCCTTTTTGATGAAATGAATCGTGGTTCATCTCAAAGGATACATATTGCAAAATCAAGATGCACGCGACCATTCCCAGGACCAACCCTAAGATATTGAGTACCGAAAAAAGCTTGTTTCTCAGCAGGTTACGAAAGGCAATTTTTAAATAGTTTTTGATCATGATTATAAGTCTTTAGTCCATAGTCGACAGTCCATTGTCCACAGTTTTATTGTTACGCCTTCGGCTTTATTGTTTCATTGTTACGCTGCGCTTATGGTTCCGCCTTCGGCTGATTGTTACATTGCTCTATTGTTACGCTGCGCTTATGGTTAGTTCCTTCGGCTTCGCTCAGGACAAGGGTTACGCCTGCGGCTGATTGTTACATTGCCCCGATGAAAAATCGG
>DMXI01000418.1 GCA_003483885.1 Microscillaceae bacterium | reverse complement strand
CGCCCCCTTCAAAGGGGGATTCTAACTGGTTTTTCTTAACGAAAAACGCTTTTTATTTTTTATTAAAATATTTCTCTGAACACTCCTAATGTTTGATTATAAATTATCTGTTTTGCAAATGTGAGAAACTTTATTGTTCTATTGTTAGTTCCTTCGGCTGATTGTTACATTGTTCTATGGTTTCGCTTCGCTTATTGTTCCGCCTTCGGCTGTGTTCAGGACAGCGTTTTACGCGAGGCATCGTAAAACTATGGACTATGGACGGTCGACTGTGGACTAAATAACGAATAAAACTACGAGCTACCAACTCCTGACTATAAGCTGGAAAACTATGAACCGTAGACTGTCGACTATGGACTAAAAACTAAAAACTAAAAAAATGAACTTATTGGCATCAAAAAATCGTGAAACCCTGCTAACCAGACTTGCCAACGAAACTTTTGATCTTTTATTGATTGGTGGAGGAATCACTGGTGCAGGTATTGCTCTGGACGCTGCCTCACGAGGCTTAAAAGTAGCTTTAGTAGAAAAACAAGATTTTGCCCAAGGCACCAGTAGTCGATCTACCAAGTTGATCCATGGGGGATTGCGTTACCTCAAACAGGGTGATCTAAAGCTTGTCAAAGAGGTAGGAAGCGAAAGGGCCATTGTCCATAAAAATGCCCCTCATCTGGTAATTCCTGAAAAGATGTTGCTTCCCCTCATCGATGGGGGAAACTATGGCAAAATGGCCACCTCTTTTGGGTTGTGGGTATACGATATATTGGCAGGGGTAAAAGGCGATGATCGCCGCAGGATGCTTTCCAAGGAAGAAACCCAAAAACGGGAACCTTTGCTCAACCCTGATATTCTCAAAGGGGGTGGGTTTTATGCCGAATACCGTACCGATGATGCCCGGCTTACAATGGGGATTATAAAAACTGCCAGTGAATATGGGGCCATATGCCTCAATCATTGCGAAGCTACCAAGCTCCTTTACAACGAAGGGGGCATTACTGGCGTAAAAGCACAAGATCATATTCTGGATACTTCCATAGACATACAAGCCCGCTATGTGGTCAATGCCACTGGCCCTTGGGTAGATACTATCCGCGAAGAAGATAACTCACTCAAAGGCAAGCGGCTACATCTTACCAAAGGCGTACACTTAGTAGTGAGCCATCAAAAATTCCCTCTCAAGCAATCTTTATATTTTGATGTACCCGATGGCCGGATGATTTTTGCCATTCCACGTGGCAAGATTACCTACATTGGTACTACCGATACCAATTATCAAGGCAAACTAGAAGAACCTCATACTACGCTAGAAGATGCTACTTACTTGCTCAACTCTATCAATAAAACCTTCCCCTCCATTAATTTAACCATGGACGATATAGAATCGAGCTGGGCGGGTTTGCGGCCGCTTATCCACCAAGATGGCAAGTCTCCTTCGGAGCTGTCACGCCGGGATGAAATCTTCGAATCTGGTTCAGGACTCATCTCAATTGCTGGGGGCAAACTTACTGGTTACCGAAAAATGTCGCAAAGGGTGGTAGATTTGGTTGCAAGAAAAATGAAACGTACCGAAAAGTGCAAAACCAAGGATATCACGATCAAGGGGGGAGATTTCGAGTCTCATCAAGCAGTTAGAGCCTACATTACACAAGTAGGCCAACAACTTCAGTTAGAAGGTCTCGATACCCTTGTGGCCGAATATTTAGTAGGCAACTATGGCACTCAAACTCAAGAGATATTGGCAAAGTACGCCCACTTGAAAATAGAATCTCCCGAAAATACCCCTCAGTTAACTCTGGCCCTGGCTGAGCTACATTTTTGCCTGGAAAACGAAGCCATTTTTACCCTGGAAGACTTCTTCAATCGCCGTACTGGTAGGTTGTATTTTGATATTCAATCGGTCAAAGCTTTGGTAGAGCCCATTGCCCAGGAAATGCAAATCCAATTGGGTTGGACGGAGGCCATTTTACAGAAAAACCGAGTCAATTTGCAACAACTAATGGGTACATTGGAAACCTTTGCCTAAATTTGAATTTTCGTCGATAGGCCAATGCTGTTTCCTTCATGAATACATTTAGCAAAACCCTTAGGGAAATAGCATTGGACTGTCGACTGTGGAGTTTGTAGTGGCTTTTAGTTTTAGATGATTACCTTATATGAATTACCCTAAAGCCAAAAGTTAAGGGCTTCTCTGAACTACCAACTCCCAACTATCACACTACTACCTAAATATGAGCGTATTAAAGAAGTTAGCGGGCGAAACCGTATGGTATGGGTTGAGTCAAATTGTGGGGCGAATGGTCAACTTTCTGCTGGTGCCACTATATACCGCGGTTTTCACGGCCAGCGACTATGGTATCCAGAATGAGCTATATATGTATGTGGCTTTTCTCAACATCTTGTATGCTTACGGTATGGAGACCACCTTTTTCCGATATGCCAGTAAGTCTGAAAACAACCCGCAAGAAGTTTATAATACCGTACTCTCCTATATTTTTGTAACTACAGCCGTATTTTCTACCGTTCTTATCATATTTGCTCAGCCCATCGCTACCGCATTAGGTTACCCCAAGTTGGCCCATTTTGTTGTATGGCTGGCCCTTATTATTGCTATTGACGCCCTGCTCATTATCCCTTATGCCCGCCTACGAGTAGAGCACAAAGCCAAGCAATTCGCCTTTACCAAACTCATCAATATTTTTGTAAACATTGGCCTCAATGTTTTCTTTTTATACTTCTGCAAAAACATCTACGATGGTAAATTTTTACCAGGGCTTAAATCTACCATCGCCCCTATTTACGACCCCGAAATGGGTATTGGGTATGTCATCATATCCAACCTCATTGCCAATGCCTTGGTGATATTTTTACTCTATCGTTCGTTTTTACGCTTCCGTTTTCGCTTCAATTGGTCCGCATTTCGTCCTATGCTCATTTATGCCTATCCTTTGATGTTTATGGGGTTTGCGGGCATCACCAGCCAAATGGTGGATATCCTCATGATCAAACATTTCTTACCCGAGGGCTTTTATCCAGGCAAAGACAATCAGGCTGTGATAGGGATTTATCGGGCTTGCGCCAAGTTGGCCATTTTTATGAATTTGGGCATCCAAGCTTTCAAATATGCCGCTGATCCGTTCTTTTTCTCCAAGGCCGAAGACAAAAATGCCCCAGCCCTGTTTGCTCGGGTGATGCGGTATTTTATCATTGTAGGGTCGGTTTTCTTGGTGTTGATAGGGCTCAACCTTGATATTATCGTGATGATTTTGCGCAAACCGGTATTTCGTGAAGCTATTGGGGCCGTACCTTTTATGCTCTTGGGCTACCTGCTGTTTGGGGTATATGCCAACCTTTCGGTGTGGTTCAAGCTTACCGACAAAACCGTTTATGGTATTTGGTTGGTTACTGGCGGCGCCATACTTTCTATCACACTCAATTACCTGCTCATTCCCGTGATGGGATACATGGGTTCGGCAATTACGGTATTGATCGCCAACTTAGCTATGGTAATCGCCTCTTACCTTATTGGCCAAAAACATTTTTATGTACCGTACAATGTCAGTTCCGCATTTATTCATTTAGCCTTGGCTACCACAATTGTATTTGTCGCCCAAAACATCAAATTCAACACAGGTTGGATCAGCTTTCTGGCCCATCAGTTTATGTTTGTGATTTATTTCTCTTTGGTGTTGCTCATTGAGCGTAAGGAAGTGATTAAATTGGTGAATAGAGTGAGGAAGAAGAGGTAATTTATTGATTTTTGATTCCTTTTTTATTGTTTCATTGCTCTATTGTTACGCCTTCGGCTTATTGTTCTATTGTTTCGCGATGCGCAGCGGAAACTTCTCTATTTTGCAAATATGATAGCCAATTATGAATTATAAATTGATCAATTATATCCGCTTCGCGCCAACTTTTCACTTAAAATACCACCCTAGCCCTCCTAAGCAGGAGGGAACTCTCTGGACTCGATAGAGAGACGCATTGCGCCATTTTTAATTTTACGTTTTACATTTTTAATTCAGAAAAGCTTTTCATTTTTAGCTTTTCACTTAACCCTGCTTCGCGCCATTTTACGTTTTACATTTTTAATTTAATTCCGTTTCAACCAATACGCTGGATTCAACAACTGACTGTCTTTCCAGACTTGGAATTGTAGCTGAGTAGTGCCATCTTTTGCGGTATATACTTGCCCCAGAGTTTGTCCAGCTTTCACCGTTTTGCCAGGCTTTACCCGTACATTTTTCATTTTGGCGTATACTGTAAAATAATTACCATGCTGAAGCATGACCACCTTCCCTCCCATGCCAGGAATGGTAGCTACCGTAGACACTTTTCCTTTGTATACCGCTTTTACCGAAGCTCCTCGCTTGGTTTGAATATCAATCCCACGGCTGTCTATTTTCACATCTTTGAACAACGGGTGCTTGTAGGTTCCAAATTTACGCACGATTACCCCTTGAGTTGGGTAAGGCAAGCGCCCCCTACGTTGGGCAAAACCTTGAGCGTTTTTTTTCCCAGTAGTGTTTAGCTTTACCTTTGACACACTTTTGCTTCCTTTACCCACTGCGCCCGTACGACGTCGTCTCCCCCGGCGGCTTCTGCCTCGTACCACATCGGCAATCAGGCGATTGAGACGAGAAACATTGCGACGAGCATAACGAATACCACGACGCAGTCCCTTCTCCTGAGCCACTAGCTTTTTAATAAAAGTCCGTTCTTTTTTTTCCAGCGTCCGCAAAGTATCTCCTTCTGAAAGCTTAGAAGTTAATAATTCCTCCTTTTCGGTTTTTACAGCTTGTAGTGTATCACGCTGCGCGATTAAGCGCCCCTTAAGCTGGCGTATCTTTTCGGCTTTTTGTTTGCGTTTTCGGGTGTATTGTTTCAGATATTGAATCCGCTGATAGAGTTGATTGATACTAGTAGAAGCAAACAACATACTGAGGCGATTGTAGCTGTAGTTGGTCTTGGCATATACGTGCAGCATACGCCCATAGGCTACTTTGAGGGTATCTAACTTGGTTTGGGTTGCATTAATCTTTACCGCGATTTGCTCAATCTCTTTTTCGGTTAGTTCAATTTCGCTTTTCAACTCTATGACTAATTTTTCCTGAGCTTTGATTTGCTCTCGAATTACTTTGAGTTGTCCAACGTGATTGCTTTTCTCTGCGCTTACATTCTTAAGGTTCACAATCTTACTTCGAAGCTGCTTTAATTTGCTTCTCTTTTGCCTCACCAACCGCGCTTTTTTAGCTTTACTCCTTTGGCTATACGCCTGCCAATTCACCAGCAAGGTAGTAGAAACCAATGCCACACAAACGGTGCATATCAACCATAATTTTTTGGAGCTAAAGCGTTGACGTGTCATTTTGTAAAGAATATAATTTTGCTAACAATCAGCAAGTTAACACAAAAAAATCCCTTGAACAAATACGCATTTATTCAAGGGATTTACAGTTAATTTTTCACATTTACCAGTATTACTCTCTGGCATATTTCTTTGATACCCTAAAAGGAAATTTCACTGGCTCGTCGGTAAATTCAACTTTGAGTGACTTGAGTGAAATAGACGTAATCAGGTTTTGGTTAGAGTTTTTGGGGCGGTGTTTTACTGTAATGGTGCTTTTGCCTGGAAAAACTTTGTCGTTGTAGGCTGCATAATCTTCATACACCATGCGCAAGGAGTTGTTGGTAATGATATCAGTCAATAAGACTTGCTCAAGCTTACGGTTTTCGTTATTGACATAATTCTCGATATCGATCATTTTCCGCTTTTGCTTGATGAGCCAATATTTGTCTTTTTGTACAATTTTACTTTTAGAAGCTCCTCTAAAGGGCATATTACCCAAAACCATTGATTGTAAAATATCAAAATTAACTTCAAAGTTGAAGTTTTTACTTAGTGTCTTGAAATCTGATACCCGATACACTTTTTTCATTCTATCTAGTATATAGATAGAATCTCGAGTCACCATTCCTCGCAGCCCCTCAAACCCGGTTTTGCTAATAGATACCCAAATAAGACTGTCTTTTTTCAAACGTAAGCGTACTTTGGCTTTCACGTCGTTTTTAGCATCGTGAAAATGAAGCTTAAACTTAGATTTGAGGTAAGTAAATTTGGTTTCTTTGGCCATTACGCTATCCAAGGGCGTACCCAAGTGCTTTGTACCAAGCGCAGTTTTGTTACTTTTACAGGAAAACAATGTGAGGCTGGTAATTAAAAACAGCCCAATAAGATAGGTTTTACTAATATGCATGGTGTATTCTTAAAAATTTTACCGCAAAGTGGAATATAATGGTGAGTGATCAATGGTCAATGATGAGCGATTATCTCATTTATCATTGACTGCTAACCAGTACTATTGGTTACTACCCTTATTCATACAACTTCTTATCTGCTATCTTTTTATCGATAAGCTTAGAGGTTCCACCCTTGCTTTTTGCCTTTTGCCACTGTTCAATGGCTTGGCTTGTATTGCCTAATTTAAACAAGACGTCTCCGTAATGCTCCAAAATAGTCCCACTCGGATTTTTGGCAACGGCTTTTTCTAAATATTTACGAGCGTCTTTGTAATTTTTTGCGATGTATAATATCCAACCATAGGTATCCAAATAAGTAGCTACCTCCGGATTATTTTTGACCAATCTGGCAGCGAGTTTTTTAGCTTTGGGAAGATTTGCTTTGCGCAATGCCAGAAAATAACTGTAATTATTTAAGGTGTAAGAATGGTTGGGGTCTTCTTTGAGCACCTCTTCATAATAACCTACTGATTTTTCGTATTGTTTGAGTCCATTGTAAGCATCTCCCAAACGAGCATTAAACTCTTTTAGTAAATTTTTATTGCTAAAACTCAGTCTTTTGCCTTCATCTAAAGCACCTGAAGCTTCTTCGTATTGGCCCGTGCCCAATAGTGCGGTACCATTGTACAACCAAAACAACGCATAATTTGGAAAAGTCTCCAAAGCTTCTTCCGAGTGCACTGCTAAACTATCCAGCAAATTCAGGTCAGACTCTAAGCTCAAGACTTGTGTCCATACCTGCAACACCGAATTATCTTGGCGAGCAGCTTTGATATAATAACTTAGTGCTTCTCTTTTTTTGCTTTGTAATGCCAGCATATCGGCGTAGATCGTATTGGCCTGGGCTTGTTCGGGGTGCATATCTACTACGGTTTTTGCCAATACCAGCAACTCTCCCGATACTTGAATCTTGTCTCCCTGACGGGCATACTGTACCAAAAGCTTTACTTTCTCTTCTCCATTGATTTCAGGATCGGCAAACGCATTTTTGAGTTGGGCAAGCGCTTTGGCTTCTTCGCCTTTGCTTTTGTAAATACTAGCCAGCAACAAATATACTCTTGGGTCTGGCTCTCGTTTTTGCTTGGTAATCTCCTCAAGCAATGGCAAAGCTTCGGTCATTTTGTTATTGGTTACCAGTAGTTCTGCCAAAGCAATTACGTAACGCGTTTCGCCAGGAGCAAAATTCACCAACTTTTTGCCCTCTTCTATAGCTTTCGATATTTTGCCCTGTTGAAGAAAAATCTTTTGCTTGGCATAAATTACGTCTTCCGAAAGGCCAAACGCTTTTTCAAAAGCATTGTAAGCATCTACGGCATCACCAAAATCTTTTTGTAGCAGGTGTAGTTCGGCAAGCTCCAGATAGTATTCCTTGGCATTCGGGACCTTATCCATGAGCTTTTTATAAGCTTTAATGGCAGCCTTGTATTTAAATTGGGCTACATAAATGCTGGCCAACAGCTCGTAGTGATATTTATTAGACTCATTGAGTTTTACGGCATTTTGGGCAAAAGATTCGGCACGCGAAAATTGCTTGAGTTTAAAATAACACTCCGCAATTTTGTGTTGAATACCCGCATTTTTCTCTTTGATTTCAGCAGCCTTTTCAAAGTTTTCAAGTGCAGAGTCATATTTTCCCAAGATAAAATACTTCATCCCATCGGTAAAGTAAAAGTCAGTCTCTACATCTTTGCGTCCTACTTTAGGCTCGCCTTGGGCTTGCGAAAACTCATAACTCAATAAAGTAAAAACTCCGGCACACACCAGCAGTTTATAAAAAGCTTTTATGTTCATAGTATTGATGGTTTTTAGGTACTTATCTACCAAACAAACGATCTTTAGGTGATTTTTGTCCAATTATAGTATGAGAATATATATCCATTTTGCAAGCCTATCACGACATTATCTATCTCAAATCATTTGTTTGGTAGCACAAGACACTTACTATTCTTTCAATTGATTATAATCGCCAATGCTTAGATCAGCCGATTTGCCTTCATATATCACCTTGTTTCCAATCATTGAATTGGTAATATTGGCTTGGCTTATTTCTGAGGCTTCTTGAATAATGGTATTTTTGACAACCGTATCTGCCACCTTAGAATCTTTGCCTATAGAAACGTGTGGACCTATGACACTGTTATGAATTTCGACGTTTTGTCCAACAAATACTGGTGGAATTATGATAGAATTAACAATTTTAGCCGAAGCATCTACCAAATCCTGGTCTTTGATATACTCCAGGTAACGTTGGTTGGTATGTACTGTCGCATTCTTATTGCCACAATCCAGCCATTCGGTCACTTGCCCAGTTTGAAACTTCACCCCTTTGGTTTTCATGTTTTCTAGGGCGTCCGTAATTTGATACTCTCCTCGATCTTTAATATCATTATCGATCAAATATTGCATTTCGTCTCTCAGAAAAGCCCCATCCCGGAAATAATAAATTCCAATAATGGCCAAATCAGAAACAAAAGTTTTAGGTTTCTCTACAAAGTCAGTAATATAACCATTTTCGTCTAACTTTACCACCCCAAAAGCAGACGGATCCGCTACTTGCTGAGTCCAAATAATGGCTTCAGCATTGCTATCCAACGTAAAGTCAGCTTTAAACAATGTATCGGCAAAGGCTACTACCACATTACCCTCCAGATAATCTTTAGCACATAATAACGCATGCGCTGTTCCTAGCTTTTCGGTTTGGTAACAAATACCTCCCTTAGCTCCTACCGAAGTCGCAATCTCTTTAAGCTGTTGTTCTACTGCTTCTCCAAAATCTGCCCCAATGATAAAGGCAATTTCTTCTACTGGCTGTCCACACACTTTTACAATATCTTCTACCAGACGATGCACTATAGGTTTGCCGGCTACTGGAATCAACGGCTTAGGGACAGTAAGTGTATGAGGACGCAAACGAGTACCTCGCCCCGCCATTGGAATAATAATTTTCATAATGAAGTGCTATGTAAATAATTATT
>DMXI01000419.1 GCA_003483885.1 Microscillaceae bacterium | reverse complement strand
AAGTAGGTGACTTTGTGTATCCACATGAATACGCAGAGGTATTGGAAAAACTCAAAAACGAATTTCCATTGTCTACGGTGGTGCCCTCTATTGTAAAGGTAACCATTGAATACAATGTGAAGTATCGTAGCAATCCAATTAGCTTGGAGGTCAAGGACTAATCACTAGCAAAGACTCACATAACCACATACAGTTGATTAAAAATAGATCGGAGTTTGGACATCGTCCAAACTCTTTTTTTATGTCTGATTTTACCCAATAGATACCAGTGAGGGATTAAAGACCAAAAGCCAATAAACTCCCCATGAATGCCGAAAAATGGGACAATTACTTGAATCTTGCCGTTTTAATAAACAACTTCGCTTTCTCATTACACACACCTCAACGCTTATGAAATTGTCCCGGTTGATTATTTGCTGTTTGTTTGGTTCTTTTTTGTCGTTTGCTCCTTTATTGGCTCAAAAGTTACCCTTGATCAATGCGTTGGCGTTGAGCAATGGTGCCCATGTAGTAAAAGCCACCAGCAGTCAGCAAGGGCAGGTTATCAACGATACTGTGATTCCCGTGGGTGCGGCAGAAGCCTTGCTGGATGGAAACCTTCAAAAGGGATGGATATCGGCTACTGGGCAAGCAACCCAATGTGTATTTGTGTTTGAGCTGGCAGAGACCTTTCTATTAAAACAAATTGGCTTTAACAACAAACAGCAGCCTAAAAACCGCTCTCGAAGCATCAAAAAAGTACGGATTGAGTTTTCGAGTACCAGTGCTACTTCAGGGTATGATGTGGAATACACCTTAATTTTGGAAGCCAATGCGCCTATTCGCCTGATGGGGATTCAAAACATTCGCACCCGTTGGATCAAAATAACGATTCAGTCTAACTATGGTCACTCAGCCTTGACAAGTTTCAACGAAATACAGGCTTGGGGGATTCCGGCCAAAGCCCTGTCTGCCATCAATGTAACAGGAACCTGGCAAACCGCCAAAGGGCCTATATCTTTGATTCAGGAAGGCAACAAGGTAACTGGCTGCTATGCTCAAAATAAAGGACACATTCTCAATGGCGAAATCCAAGGGCGTAAACTACGATTTGTATGGGAAGAAGAAACTACCAAAAAGTACGGCCAGGTGATGATGGTGATCAATGAAGAGCAAAATCGAATGTATGGCTTATGGGACCAAGGCAAGCAATTTCAGGAATATGGGCATTGGGCATTTGTGAAAAAATCTTCAGAAGCTACCAAATGCCCTGATTTGCAAAAGGAAGGGGCAGCACAGACTAAGAAGGAATAGTATCTTAGTGCGGATGGTAATCTAAGGTTTGTTTTAGGGAGATGATTTTTAAAAACAAAGCCAAAGATAGACTTCCAAATAAGGTAAATCCACCAACTAAAGGAAGTACAGAGCCTGCATAATAGCTTCCAATCCATATGGCAAAAGGTACCGAAACCAAAGTTGATAAAGCGCCCACTACTGCGGCTCCTGTACCAGCTATGTGGCCAAGAGGTTTCATGGCTAAAGAATTAAGATTACCTACCAAAATTCCAAAACAGTATAGAACAATCGTCATAAAAAACATTAAAAAGCCAAAAGATGGCTGAGTAGCGGTAAGCCAAATCCACAAGAAAGTAGGGATTGCGATGGTACAAGTAACTACAAGCGCCATTTTAGAGAGTTTTTCCATACCATAACGAAGCACCCATTTTCCATTGGTAAAGGAGGCCAATCCTATGCTCAAAGATAATAATGCAAAATAGAGAGGGTATTGTTTGCCCAAGCCATATTGAATCTGAAAAACTTGCTGCGACATATTGAGATAAGCGATAAAGGCACTGGAAAACAGCCCTAGTACGATCGTATATCCAAGTGCAGCAGGAGTTTTAAGAATGAGTAAGATCGTTTTATAGACTTGACCTAACGAGAACGAAGTACGCTTTGACTGACCAAGGGATTCGGGAAGCCTTATTTTTAGCCATAACAACATTCCCAAAGCCAAACCAATAAATACTAAAAATAGGATACGCCAATGGGTCAAAAGTATGATGCCTTGCCCAAAATACGGCGATACGGTGGGTACCAAAATAAATATCATCATGATAAACGACATGACACGCCCCATGGCATTGCCCGAATAGTTGTCTCTTACAATGGCCATCGTAACCACCCGGGGTGCCCCCAAACCTATGCCTTGAACAATTTGCCCTATAATGAGCACCTCAAGACTAGGAGCAGCAAAGGAAATGAGACAACCTCCCATAAAGAGCAATAACCCTACATAAATTGATTTTTTTCGTCCAGTATTATCTGACAATGCACCATAAAAAACTTGCCCGATGGCCAAACCAAGATATAGCAACGAAACCGATAGTTGAATGTCGGTTTCATTGTTTAAACCTAAATCTTTGGTCATATCTTTAAATGCAGGAAGAATCATATTGATGGCAAAAGCCACCATCGCCATTAAAAAAGCAATGAGGGCTATAAACTCTCCGTCTCTAATTTTTTTTCTAGTATTCATGAGCAGTAATTTTCTAACAAATGCTGCAAATCTAGGAGGAGAGGGGCAAAGAGAAATTAAGCTACTTTAAGAAAAAAGTGATGTTTTTGATTACGTGGCTTGACTATTCCTGGCTTCTTAATACGCTCAAAAACTCAGGAGTAATGCCCAAATAAGAGGCAATCACATATTGGGGGATGTTTTGTTCAATATCTTTGTATTGTGCACGAAACTGCTCATAACGGTCTTTTGCCGAAAGGCTTGCCCGATGGAGGGTACGCTCCTGGAGGGCTACATAAGCTTTCTCAAACTTTATCCTAAAAAAACGCTCCAAAGAAGGGATTTGATCAAATAATTTGTTGAGCGAATCGCGATGAATTTGGAGAACAACAGAGGGCTGTAAAGCTTGGATGAAATAATTGGCAGGTTGGTGGGTAAGATAACTATACAAGTCATTTACCCACCAGCCTTTGATGCCAAATTGTATCGTGTATTCTTGAGCTTTTTCGTTGAGATAATATACCCTGAGACTACCATCTGCAATAAAACGCATATGATTAGAAACGTCTCCTTTTTGGAGTAATATTTCCTTTTTAGAAAGTATTTTAGGCTGAAACGAGGCCAATACCAACATCAACTCTTGTTCCGATATTGAAACAGCGTCACGGATATTTTGAATGAGTGGTTGGTATACTTTTTCAGGCATTCAGCTTCTTGTTAAGCAGTAAGCATAGCCGCACCAAATACCCCTGCACTATCGCCTAAGGTAGGTTTCAAAAATTTGGTGTCCATTCTATAGTTAAACAAATGAGGCTTTACTGCTTCGGCTCCCTCGGTATATAGCAAATCTATATTGCCCAAACCTCCACCAATCACTACTGCGTCAGGGTCTAATATATTGAGTACCGTGGCAATGCCTTTTCCGAAAAAGTGGATGAGTCTTTCCATCGTTTGGGTAGCGTAAGGATCGGTACCTGCCAAATGGTCATTGACGATGTCCTTCATGCCTTTGTACTGTCCCGCAATTTTTTTATAATACCTCTCGGTTCCAGGTCCCGAAAGCACGGTTTCTACGCAACCTATACGTCCACAATAACACTTTCCACCAGAAGCGTCCAAATAGTTGTGCCCCCACTCGCCGGCAATCCCATGGCGTCCAAAAAGTACTTGCTTGTTTACGACTACCCCACTACCAACACCAGTACCCATGATGATGCCAAAAACCGTGGTAGCTTCGGGTAATTGTTCTTTCACAACCCCCATAGTGGCTTCTGCAATGGCAAAACAGTTGGCATCATTGGCCATTACCAAAGGAGTTTTTAGCCGTTTTTCTAAGTCTTTCCCAAAAGGTTTTCCATTGAGACTTACGGTGTTACTGTTTTTAAGTGTTTGGGTATGTGGATCGGTTACCCCAGGCGTACCCATTCCTATGACAGAAGGTTTATGCCCCAACTCCTGGACCACATCATCTACTAATTGTCCAATGCAGCTAATCACGTGCTCATATCCCTTTTCGCTTTCGGTTGGAATACGCTTACGAATGATTACTTCTGGATCATTGGCGGACTTAAGTACCGCAAGCTCGGTTTTGGTACCTCCCATGTCAATACCCCAAAGTGTATTTGCCATTTTGCTCAACGTTTTATTGTTGGATAGGTTTTCTTTGTTTTGTAAATAATTCAACATTGTAGCCGTATGTCTAGGCCTAATTTGGATTTGAATTATTCCTAGAAGCTTTTTAAAACTTCAGTTCAAACTAAAATCTAAATTAGGGGAAATCAAAAACTTTTTGTCAGATTTTTGGAGCAAATATAAAAATTAATGGTGTTTTGTGATACATTATTGAAATTTTATTGGGTTTAAGATTGTAATTATTTCAATATATGGTTAATGTTTTCAATATTGTATGAATGCTGAGATGATTGTTACATTGTTCTATTGTTTCACTTCGCTTATTGCTACATTGTTCTATTGTTACGCCTTCGGCTGATGTTTAATTATGAATGGATGAATTATTTTTCTAATGATTAATGGTAAGTGGTGAATGGTTAATTTTTTATTTTCAGTTCCTTCGGCTGCGCTCAGGACAAAGTTTTGCAAATATGAGAATAGGCTTTTGGTCTTTGGCTGCGCTTCGTGTCACCCTTGTTCCCTAATCCTTGCTCCCAAAATCTCTTTGCGCTCACTTTTCATTTTTTCACTTAAAATACCACCCTAGCCCTCCTAAACAGGAGGGAACTCTCTGGACTCAATAAAGTGACGCTTCGCGTCATTTTTCATTTTACGTTTTACATTTTTAATTTAACTCCGCTTCGCGCTCACTTTTCATTTTTCACTTTTAGTTTTTCACTTAATAAGCATCACTTATAAGCCTCCCGAAACTGCTTAGGGCTTGAGCCAATCATTTTTGAAAATTGCCTAAAAAAGTAAGAAGGATCATTGTACCCCACCTCATAGCAGATTTGCATAATAGATTTATCAGTCTCAATCAAGAGTTCAGTAGCCTTGCCCAGGCGTACTTCGTTTACAATCTGGGTAAAAGTCTTTTTGGTTTTTCGTTTAATAAATTTACAGAAAGCACTTTTGGTCAAATAAATCAGTTTAGCTGCTTTATCAATACTTAGGTCAAACTTGTAGTGGTTATGGATGTAGTCATAAATGATTTGAATGCGTTCGAACTCTTTGTGATTGTAAGCAGTGCGGTATTCTTCCATCGAGAGATACTCAAACTCTTGAGACTCAGCCAAGTCGCTCAAAATATCCAGCAATTGCATTAAACGCTGAAACGACCCCTCCCGCTGATGATACAAGAGCTCCATCTTTTTTTGTATTCTAGCCTTGGTATCGCCAAAAAACTCCAGTCCCCGGTAGCTTTCTTTGAGCATATTTTTGATGGCCTGACACTCGGGAGTATTCAAAAAATCCATCCCCAAAAAATCCTCCTTCATTTGTACCACTATTTGTTCGGAATACTCATTGGTAATCCAACAGTGTGGAATGTTTTTACCCAGAAAAATAAGTTCCCCTGGTTGGTAAGGAGTAATATGATTGCCAATGAACCTACGTCCTTTGCTTTTGATGGTCCAAATGAGCTCATATTCGGGGTGGTAATGGTAGGCACTTTTAAAATCTAGCCTTTGAGCCTTCACCACACTTTTTACCAAAAACGAGTTGGCAGGTTTGTTACTAATGCGCTCTAGTTCTGCTTTCATATAAGACTAAATAGTTAAAAAATATTGATATGATTATAAATTAGGACAATATAGTCCATAAACTTGGTAATAAATACCAATGCTTAGAAAATCCGATCCTCTAATTTTGCCTTTGTAATGTAATTATTCCTAGAAGAAAGAATACTATTATCAGATAAATCAATAGAATATGAGTCAATTATTACTTAAAAGTTTTCTAAGCATTTGCGGCCTGGTACTTGGCCTTACCCTTAGCTTTGGGCAGGGCAAAGTGTCAGGAACGATAAAAGATGACAATGGAAATCCGGTAATTGGGGCTACCGTGGTGGTAAAAGGTACAACCATTGGTGCTGTTTCGGATGTAGACGGTAAATATGCATTTGAAGCACCCTCCGGAGAACAAACCGTAACGGCCTCTTTTGTGGGGTACAAAACGGTGACCCAAAAGGTAAACATTCCCGAAGGAGGTAATACTCAGTTAGACTTTACTTTGCAGGAAGATGCCATGGGGTTGGACGAAATTGTGGTAACGGGTAGTTTTAGTGCGCGTTCTCAGAAAGATTCTCCTATCTCTATCACATTGTTAAATTCCAAACAATTGGCTACTGCCGGGTTTAACTCTCAGGCCGATATCTTACGAGCGATTCCAGGAATTACGGCTGAAGGTGGAGGAGGAGAAGTTGCTTCCAATGTATTTGTGCGAGGGATGCCTTCTGGAGGTCAGTATCAATTTACACCCTTGCAAGTAGATGGTTTGCCTACGATTAGCACCTTTGGCTTAAACTCTTCGGCCCATGATGTGTATTTCAGAAATGACATTGGAAACTCAAGGTTGCGAATACCAATGTCATTTCTGAAATACACATCATGGGCCGAAGAGTTTAAGCCAAAGGTGCTAATCGTAGGCAAACCATCTACTTGCA